>JABXKX010000257.1 GCA_013619035.1 Peptostreptococcaceae bacterium | reverse complement strand
ATACTTCAAGTAATTTGTCTTTTCTACGTTTTAACTTTTAGTTAGTAAAAATATTTCTAGTCTTATTTTCAACCGATTGTGATGCCTATACTAACATTGGTATTGATCTATTCACTCTATCACATATATGCTGAGTACTATGATACCTAGTGGGTAAATAGAAAGCATCAAAACTTTTCTATTTATAAATAGTATCAGGGGGTATTAAAAATGACTTGGAAAATAAAACTAAATGGTACTTTTTTTGTTACAATGGTTTTTATTGTCGTTGCGTTATTTTTCTCTGTTATGCTATTAAGCAATAACCCAGACTATAATGATGTCTTTAATGCACATGAAGGCATACTTGAATTGGCTGCATCTGATTTTGAATATACATTCCCATTAAGAGGCGAATGGAAATATTACGATCAACAACTCATCACTGAAACCAATGATAGTTCAGATTATGAAATAGTAACCGTTCCTCATTCGTGGAATCAAACTGGTTTTGGTACTTACACCCTTACCATAAAAGGATTAATCCCAAATCAATGTTATAGTTTGTATCTCTATGATACGACGTCTGCTTATAGTTTATATATCAACTCAAATCTTATCGCAACAAATGGCCAAGTAGGCACAAATTATGAAACTGAAAAGTTACATTGGGAGCCCCAAGTCAAAGATTTTACATCTAACATTAGTACAGCTGAACTCATTATACAAGTTTCTAACTTTCATATGTACCCTGGAGGTTTAATTAGAGATATCACCCTAGGAACCCCTGAACATGTCCATGCGGATCAATCAAGAAATATCAGCTATCAAATGATTCTTTTGGGTGGTATTCTTATTATGGCATTCTACAATCTAAGTCTGTATCTCCTTAATACAAAAGATAGAGCTGCACTCTATTTTTCACTATTTAATTTTACCGTCTCAGCAAGAATCATAATCACTGGCGAAAGATTAATCAATACTTGGATTGATCATCCAAACTGGGAATTTCTCATGAAATCTCAATTTGTAATCGGAAGTGCTATGCTTGGATTTTTTGTGTTGTTTATGTACAGTTTATTCAAGGACAAAATGCATTTAATTATTGTACAATCAACATTATCGTTTACAATACTTTTAAGTTTATCAGCATTTGGTTTTAAGCAAACAGGCTGGTTTGCTTATATGGATATAGTATTTCTTGCTGTCTCAGCATTGTTCTTTGTCTATATGATTTCTGTGCTCATTCACTCAATAAAACGTAAAATAACTGGTAGTGTTTTCTCTTTTATTGGTCTGGTCTTTATTCTTGGAACGATTATTTTAGATACAGTTTTACCTGCTGGTAGTAATATTTTATCAATAGGCACTTTTATTTTCATCATATTCCACTCACTTGTTACAGCTGAAAAGTATACCTACTTAGCTGAACAAAACAAAATATTGCACCATGTTGCTACTAGAGATGATATGACCAATCTTTACAAAAAAGAACATTTCAGAAAATTAGTCACTGGTATTTTAGAAGAAGATACTACATCAGAACATCACGCACTTATGTTTATTGACGTTGATCAATTTAAAGATATCAACGATACTTACGGACATGATATTGGAGATGAAATGATTGTTACAATCGCGGGAAAACTCATTCGTTCTTTAAGGTATTCTGATATTGCAAGTCGTTTTGGTGGTGATGAGTTCATTGTATGGCTCCATAATACCAAGAAAGAGGAAGCTAAAGTCATTGCTCAAAGAGTACTTGAGCATATAGCTTCACCATTATTAGTGCATGAACATGAAATCTCTGTAACCGTTAGTATCGGTATCAGTTTTTATCCAGAGGATGGTGTTGATTTAGAATCTTTATTACCGATTTGTGACCAGCGGATGTACCATGCTAAGAGTTTGGGAAAGAATCAATACAGCTCTGAAATTTAGTAGAATATAAAATCACATTTTTGTATATTACCCTATTTTCTATATGTATACATGATATTTTTTCCAAAAAAAAAGCCTAACAATTGTTAGGCTGAACATTATTAATCTTCTAATGGTTTGATACTTCTCATCCAGTAAACAAATGGTGTATCAACTAAACTGGTAATAACCTTAATAACATAAGAGAACCAGAAGATTTCAAGTACAACTGCAAAAGGTAAAACACCTGTAAAGGCGATAAACGTAAATATTGCTGTATCAATCGCTTGACTGATTAATGTACTTCCATTGTTTCGAATCCAAAGTTGGCTTTTTGATCCAAACTTTGATTTGATCTTATCAAACAGATAAACATCTAAAGTCTGACTGATGATATATGCTGTTAAAGATCCCATTGTGATTCTTGGTAATAAAGTAAACACAGTTTCCAACGCTGATTGAGCAAAATCGTACTCATTCGGTGTAAACTTAAGTGCTATTTGAGTAATAACAGTAAATGATACCAACATTACAAAACCGATATAAACAGCTTTCTGAGCTTGTTTTCTACCGTATTTCTCATTGATTAAATCTGTTGCTAAGAAAATACTACCATACATGATATTTCCTAAAGTACCACTGATACCAAACAAATCAACCATTTTAACCACTTGGATATTAGCTGCAACAATTGCAAATCCAATCCATACATATAATCCAGTTAAACCAAATAATTTATATGCACCTACCAATAACCCAAATTGTACTACTATAAATAGAACCCATAATAATTCGTTACTCATTGTCTCCTCCTACTCCAAAATCCGTATTATGCCAAAGAACCTCTATCGAAGGTTCATTCTCGAGATACGCATATTTTTGTTCAAACCATTTGATTAATTCTGGATCTCCTTTAATATCTGTTGTATTATCAACAAATACATTGATACACCCTTTTTCAAAGTGTGTTTCAAGGATTTCAATATCCTTTTGAATCATTTCTTTGGTTTGTCCTTTTATGCCTACCATCAAACATATTGAAGAAAAATGTTTTGAAACATCTTCTGGTGTTTGAAACTTAGCACCTTTTCTGAGAATCTCTTCTCTAAACGTTCGGTCAAAGGTTTCTATACCACATTTGAAGACAATTTTTGCATTAAAAAAGTCCCGAATTTCATCCAACCGATTACGATACATAAAGTGACTCTCAAAATACAGCGTTCCAATATTTTTATCTTCAACTATATCTCTAATGTCTTTAAGAGTCTCGGTTGGCAGTTCGAAACAACTACCTGAATTTATAATTTCTAATTGATCATAATTCCCAGTTACACAACTCAGAATTTCTTTGTTCAACTCAATGATATGATTTATATCATCCGAATTATCATGAATGTAATCGCAAAAAGAGCAGTTTCCCCATTTACATGCTGTTGATTTTAACAACACTATTTCTCGGGCATTCTTTTTATCGATGACACTATACCGTTCAATTGACATACGCATCAACTCCTTGTTTTTTATAGTGGGTACCAAGTAAACACTCTTAAAGACTTTAAATATTATAACACATACAGATTGATTGTAAAGAAAAAAGACGTTATTCACGTCTTAATAAATAAGTTTTAAACTCCTTCAAGAAAGTATCACTTTCATTTTTTCTAATACCTTGATGGTCAAATATAAACATTAGTACGACTAATCCTATAAATACATTGATATAAACATCTTTTAAATCAAAAGTAAAATGACCTTGTAAGTAGATATAATCTAAGCTACCATTCCAGATAATTTTATCAATTAAAGAACATGTACCACCAGCTAATAAAAATGCAAATGCCGTTGATACAGTTTTAGTATTGTACCCTTTATGATCAATAAACTGATAAATTAAAAAGACAAATATAACAATAACCAACACCATAACAACATGTAACCACTTTGAAACACCCAATTGGAACAATGAGTTGATCCATGAATAATCTCTATTAAACATAGGGTTAAAGTATAAGAAGTTATCAATAATAGCATCATTGGCCTCTAAATAATTTTGATTGATTATAAGCTTAATACCTTGCTCAATAATAAAAAGAGCTGCTGTAAAAATAAAAAATAATGATTTCCTCATTGTACCATCCTAATCTTTAAAATATTCTTCTAAAATCATACCGCTTTCCATGATTTTTTTTGCCATTTCTACATCACCAACATAACGGTAATGCCAAGGTTCATAGATATATCCAGTCTCATCTTCACGATCTTTAAGATATCTTAAGATGAACCCATACTTATAACTATTAGCCATCATCCACTCGTAGGTAGGATCTTGATCAAATGTTTGATCTAATCCAAATCCCATATTTTCTGATGTCACATCTATTGCCAAACCGGTTTGGTGTTCACTTTGTCCAGGAATTGCAACAACTGTTTGTGCTTCGTCAAAGCCATTATTGGCTACACGTCTTGAAAATATACCTTCTTGATAATCATAACTTCTATAACCAGAAGCAAGATATATAACGACCCCATCGGCTATTGCATCAGCAAACATGGCTTCAACATGATCTGCAACATGAGATGGCAATTCAATCGATTTGTTCTTATTAACAGACACTTCTCTTAAGTCACTTGGTACAAACCCACTCGGTAAGTAATAGTTCTTATTTAATAAAACCAAATCTGAACCGAAATTAGGCGCTAGTTTTTCATCAAGATGTTTCTGTAATAGTTCTGCAGTTTCTGAATAAGAGGCAGTCTCAGTTAAGCCACTAGATAATTGAAATTGATTCAAAGTATCTTTTGTTTTAGGACCAAATCCACCATCTTGTGTAGTATAAAAACCTGCAATTTTCAGACTTTCCTGCAACCAAAGAATATCATCTCTAGTCATATTATCAAATCCCTTTTCATCAACTGTAGACTCTTCTATTTCAGTGGATTCATCAGTCGTTGCCTCTGATTGGTCTTCAGTTGATTCATCTGTTGTTACTTCTTCAATTTGTGATAAATTCACTGCCACTGTTGAATCGGGCAAACTGACTTCGATATTATCAATATCATTGCTGCCACATCCAACGAGGAGCAAACTACATAGTATAATTAATTTCTTCATACGTCACCTCTAACTTCTCAATTATAACACAACTCTAATAAAAATAAGATTAAGAAAGTATATCAAACAAAGAAAAAATCAGTAGCAAAGCTACTGATCTAATCACATAGTATTTTCTTCAGTTTAATGATACAACTGTAAAGTTCTTCTTTAGTAATAACAAGTGGTGGTGCTAGTCGAATAATATTCTCATGTGTCTCTTTGCATAACATACCTTCAGCCATTAAGGCTTCACAAAACGGTCTTGCTGGTTTGTCTAACTCTATACCTACAAAGAGCCCTTTACCTCTTACATCAACAATATGTGGAGAATCCAGAGTTTTTAATTCGCTTAATAAATAATCACCTAATTCTTTTGACTTTTGAACCAAGTTTTCTTCTTCTAAAACATCTATAGCTGCCATGGCAACTGCACAACCTAATGGATTCCCACCAAAGGTAGAACCGTGATCACCT
>JABXKX010000124.1 GCA_013619035.1 Peptostreptococcaceae bacterium | reverse complement strand
GTTAACGACTTTCTTTCGATTGTTCCACCAACACATTCTATGATCCAAGTATATAGATGTTGATCCACTACACCAGCTTTCAAGGTAATATTACTATACTTCGTCAAACCAGGTAATTTTCTTGGTGTCGTTGGCTCACCACCTTCTCTATACTCAATAACATCTATTGATATATCAAATCCTGCAACTTCACTAAACCCACCATTTTGAACACCATCGCATTCAATTTTAAATCTAAAATTTCTAATTGGATCTCCAGCTCTCATTTAATTGCCTCCTATTCTCCAGTTTTTTGAGTGAATCTGAATATAACAAATTCTGCAGGTTTCACAGGTGCTATACCAATTTCACATATCATTCGTCCATTATCTATATCATCTTGCGTCATAGTGTCACGACCGATATTAATAAAGAATGCATCTCCTGGCGAACTACCAGCTAGTGCACCACTTCTCCATACAGTGGTTAAGAAACTATCCAATGTTCTATTTACTCTTGCCCAAAGATTTTCATCGTTTGGCTCGAATACCACCCAATCTGTACCACGTCTTACTGACTCTTCAACAAATATGAACAGTCTCCTAACGTTGATGTAACGCCATAATGAATTCGAGCTACAAGTTCTTGCACCCCATACTCTAATACCTTGACCTGTGAAGTAACGAATCAAGTTAACACCCTTAGGATTTAATATATCCTGTTCGCCTTTATTGTATTGACAGTCTAAAGACATACATGATTTAACGGGTTCATTCGCAGGGGCTTTATGCACTCCACGAGTATTGTCTGTTCTTGAATAAATACCTATAACAGAACCAGATGGCGGAACATATGTATTAATTTTGTCTAATGGATCATAAACTTGAAGCCAAGGATGATAAAGTGCTGCATATTGAGAATCAAAGATATTTCTATGGGTGATAACATCACTCACTTTTTTCTTATCTTGAGGAATATCTAATACTGCAAAACGACTTGCCGTATTTTCACAATGTGCAACTAAGTCTAGTTGGATTGCTGCATCAGTTACTCCAGGAATAGCCATAATACTAACTTCATCATTGTCTATAAACGACTTAATACCAGTTCTATTTCCAGGTCCCTTGTCAACACCCATAAAACAATCTGGAGTAATATTAGCTAACGTACCATCACTACCTTCTTTTAGACCCATAGTGAAATAACCAGCTTCTGCATCACCTGCTATTACGCCAAGTGGCGCTGCTATTTCTTCATTTTCACTTTCCGGCTTAACTAAAACAAGATTTGATTTTTTCATTTTCTTTTCAATATAGTTACTGGCTTCATCATTTAATGAGACTTCTTCATACAATTCAACCTCATCACCATATGAAACCCTTACATCAAATTCAACAGTAGAAATCAATCTTTTTGGCACTGGATTTTCTTCTACAACATCGCCTTCTAATACTGAATCTAGTGTCAATTTATTATCAAGTGACAATACAACTTTTCGGTATTGTTTAATTGATTCATCTTCAGAGTCTGTAAAGAGCACTATATCGCCCTTATTAAAGCCCACACTCGACTTCACTTTATAAACTGGATCATCACCTTCAACAATTTCTTTAACAATTGATTTCATTTTAGAAGCTGGTTCGAATTCAATTTTAATTCGATTGCCCCAATCTCCTTGGTTTTTTGATTCAAAGGTCAATAATTCTTGGACTTTTCCGACAGCACTTTTTGCATCGGATGGGACTACTCTCATGACAAAACATATGCTTCCACCATTGATAAAGAAATGCTCCACTGCATAAGATAAGTACCTATAGTTCTCAAATTGTTTTGCTGATAAGTACCCTCCAAACTTTCGTTGAAAATCAGCAAAACTAGTCACTAATTCTGGAATCCCTACGCTTTCTCCTCTTTGAGCAACACCAAGAAAGCCTGCAATACTTGTACTGGCTCCACCTAATGGTCTTCCTCCACTTTCAAATTCTTCAATGTACACACCTGGTGATAAATAATCTGGCATTTGTTCCTCCTTTTGTATTAATTGACTAAGCCAATATTAAGTGTTTTCCCTTCTTTAACAGTCACCTCCACATTTTTGTCTTCCAAACATATAATAAATTTACACTCTAACGCATTAAGTTGGTTAAAATATATTGTAAACTGATTCCTATCATCTATACGAACGTTGTTTGCAAACAACAGAAGTGAACCTCTTGGGTAATCGCATATAAGTTTTGATCGAAGTCTGTAGACGCCTTTATCTTTTAAACAGTCATCTATTATACAGAACTCATCATAATCATCCGTTACACTTTTAATGTTATAGAGCATATTGGTGTGAGTCCTACCTTGAGTCTTTACAATATTTATTTCTTCATCACCTATTTTATAAGGTTTTATAACACGACCAAATGCCATTTCATCAGAAATAGCCTTTATTCTTAGTCTAATACCAAGTTTACTGACCTTTCCTCTTATCAATGTTGCTTTCGAAGGAAAAGGATAAATGGTATTAGGTATCATTCGACAAACAATTAGAGCGTCATCTTTGTAATCTTCTAAATTGATTTTTATGATCTCATCAAAATAATATTTACTCTTAATGATTAAGGTATCTGCAACACCTTCTAGTCTTGTAAATACAAAATACCCACTCTTATTTAGTATTGGAGGTTTGAGCTCACCTTCAATAAAGACTTTTATGTCATTAGAAATCATTTCATCCGAATAATCATCTATTAATTGAACTGCTAATTGTACCTTTTTTGATACGAGTATTATTTTTCTACTTTCCATATCTCTCCTACCTTACTAAGGAACTCATAGACGAACCTGAGTCAGAGCCAATATAAACTGGTCCTACTTTAAAAGCCACTGAACATTTGTATGGGATGTTTAAGAAATTCCAGACCTGCGTCATAGCCTCTGCTGTCAGGCTCTCATATCTGACACGTATGTTCACATTCTCACTTTTTAGAGAACCCTTTAATAAAGCGGGTGTTAATATCGGTGTATTGGCTAGTACTTCTAGAACCTTACCCAGAACTATATGCTCGTCAACTATCCTAATGCTTTCATCTGTACTCGAATATGCTGTGAACAAGTAATATAGGTCAAAACCCATTTGATTCTGACTTATAGGATTATTCGCAAACTCTCTATTCTCTTCAATGGAATATAAGAAAACCCCTAATCTTACGTTGCTGTCTTCAGGAGAACACAAGTCTATCATGCTTGCTTTGGGAATTGGTTCTGGTACCATGTTTTTCCTCAATAAATCTACAATCGAGATACCTATATCAGCTATCGATAAATAACTTGCCATTACAACTCCTTAATATAATTCAGAATACTCATCCCTTTGACTATTAATAAACACCTTCCCAATTTTATGCAATTCCTCTTTAGTGGCGACTAATATATCTTTCATCATAATTTCATTGTCTTTTTCAGCAGCCATAAAGGCGCTTCTTAATGCAATGTTTTTGATATTGCCGCCTGTTAACTCAAATTTCTCTGAGATATAGTCAAAATCTATATCAGCAGACATCGGTGTTCTTTCAGGGAAAATGCTTGACCAAATTTTTTTTCTATACTCTTTAGTAGGCATATGGAACTCGATAATGTGATTCATTCGCCTAATAAAAGCTTTGTCCATGCTCTTCTTAAAATTGGTTGCTAGTATCGTAATGCCTTCATACTCTTCAATCTTTTGCAGTAAAAATGAGGTTTGGTTATTGGCATGTTTGTCATTTGAATTTGAAACTTCAGTCCTTTTTCCAAATAAGGACTCAGCTTCATCAAAGAACAATATGGCATTGCTGCGTTTGGCTTCATCAAATATTGAAGATAAATTCTTTTCGGTTTCACCGATATATTTACTCACCATAGAAGAAAGATCTATTTGATAAATCTCAAGCTTCAGTTCATTTGCAATTGCATGTGCAGACATAGTTTTACCGGTCCCTGGTTCCCCAGAGAAAACAACTGCAAGACCTTTTCCGTAAGAGAGCTTTTCTCCAAAACCCCATTGATCATAAACTTTGTCACTATTCTTTACTCTGCTGCATATTTCACTTAATTCTCTAATAATTGACTCAGGTAATATTAGATCATCAAACGTATACTTAGCATCTAACTTTCTAGTTTTTTTATCTAACTCGTGTTTGATTTCACCATAACAAGCTTCAAATAATCTTGACTCTTCTATAAGCACCTCTCCTTGATTCCAATTCTCCAAGGCATACAATTTATTGATAACAGATTTTATCGACCCTATCGAAAACTTAAAACCACTGGAAATATTAGACCATTGATTACAACGGATTTTTTTATCACTGGCGAATTTTTGCCAAACCAATTTTCTTTCACGGTGATTCAACAAACCAATTTCAATATTTAAGATGCTGAAATGATCAAGTTCTAACTTGTGTGGTAATGGTGATCTTGATAAAACAAATACAAAATTACACATTTTCTGTATTAACGCAAAAAATTGTTTCTCTCGTTTTGAATTTTTATCATGTTCATAGTTATCAAATAAAAATATGCCATTAACCAAATTGACATCTCGAATCATTTTTAAAAAATACAACTCCAGATCTTCATCTGATGAAATCAAATCCAAATAATCAACAGACAGTATCACACATTCATATTCAGTCGCCCATTGACACACTTGATACGTTTTACCGACGCCCTTTGAACCAGAAATGAAAATAAGCTTTTTCTGATCCTCTACTGAAACGTCAATGTATTTATTTATAAGCTTCAAAATCGAAGGTTTCCAATTAGGTGAATCACTTTTATTTCTAGGATAAATAAGATTTGAGTAATTAAGAGATGATTCACCAATATTGGTGCTACCAATAATCCAGCGGAATACATCATCGTCTAATACCATTGGATAATAATCTACCTCTGATGAACCAATGGGTTTCATTAACATTTGAGTCAATGTTGGATTTTCATTTTGTAAAACTCGAATAGAGAATTTACTGCCCAATCTTAATTGAAATAACTCATAGGCAATTTGATATGTTGGTTTATGTTTAGTCCTATCGTTGTTCAAATAAGCATAGATTTTCTTATACTTATCTCCTAATTCATATGCCAATGCCATTTCTAAACACAGCTTGTCGTAGAACGTTAATTGGAAAACATCTTCAATATACTTAAGCGGTAGAATAACACCTTCATCATGTGCTTTAGTTTCTAAGTTATTAATTTGCTGTTCTAACAGTTTAATAGATTCATGCCATTCATCTAGTGGTAACATAAGATCTTCTATACCAAAGCTCTTTTGATTGAGCAACTTTTGTACTTCTGATGATGTGATTGTTAAGCCTTTATAACTATCAGCTTCATTTGACTCAAAATAACCTTTTTTCAATAAAGTAAAGTTCTCTAATCTTTTATCTAATAGGCTTATTCTCAATTCATTATAGTTACTGTTCGTATTCTCTTTATCAAAAATAGATTCATTATACATATTACTC
>JABXKX010000482.1 GCA_013619035.1 Peptostreptococcaceae bacterium | reverse complement strand
GCTAATATGAATAAACCATAAGATGTTTGATTGCTTTCATTTTCCAATAAAGAAATACTGACTTCGAATATTTTTCTGTCATACTTAAATTCAGTCGCAGTATTATGTTCTAACAAATGGTCTTCTAAAAAAGCTTCTAACATCGGGATTATTGTTATCGGTTTATCAAGAACCTCATCTTTTCTTTTATGGATATCATCTAAGAACGATGCATTAATATTTTTTATCATATGGAAATCATCATAAACTACTATAAAATCTTTCATGCCATCAAAAGTTATTTGCAATTCGTTTTTTGTAAATTCTAATTCACTGGTTCTTTCTTTTACTAAGTATTTAAGACTTCTGTTCCATAAGAGGATTATACCGACAAACAGCGTTAGGAAAAAGATCCCAATCAGTATACTCAATTTCAACTTTTCTGCCTCAATGTCATCATAAAAAGGATCCGAGATATTCATCCATTTCTTGTGTATTTTATCTAAGATTCCTTTTCTCTTTAAATTGAAAACCGATTTATTAATCACCTTAACAAGTTTATCATTAACTTTCGGCATGGCCAATGCAGCTACAGACTCATATACATACTCATCGAGTATCAAATAATCTCCCATATCAGATAACTCTCTTAAGTGATATATAATAACTGGCTCATCACCAACTACTGCGTCTATCTCTCCAGCATATAAAAGTTCTAGTGCCTCTTCTAAATTGTCTGTGTATAAAATATTTACATCTAACTTCATTTCCATAATGCTATCTATGGCATGATCGGCCTCTTGTATACCGATAGTTTTACCATTTAAATCTTCTAAAGTGAAGATGGCTTGGTTTTCTGTAGGTACCAATACTGCTCCATTAATATTGTAGACTGGATCAGAAAATATAAATTTTTCCGATCGTTTCTCTGATGGTACCATATCGCTTAAATCAGCTTCTTCATTTTCAAGTGCATTTAAAACATCATTCCATATCAAAGGTTTTGAGATGATATCAACACCCAACTCTATTGAGAGAGCATTAATATAATCTACAACAAGACCAAAAGACTGTCCTGTTTCTTCATAGTATATCCCTAGAGGGGGTTCATTGATATTACCAGCATAGATAATGGGTTCATGTTCTTTTAGTAATTCAAGTTCTTCTTCAGAGTAGTCCGATGACAACGTAAAATATTCAAGCAAATTAACATGATACTCGAATTCAATCATTTTGTTTGCATAAAACAGTATTGAAACTGTCATTATTAATAGAAATATTAGTATAATTTTTTTCATATTGCCCTCTTCTTGTAAGTATTAAAGCCAGAGATTTCTCCCTGACTTTAGTATCTTACATTTGGTTGATTATTTCAATGTTAATATATCCTTATGCGGTTTGTCTCTTTTTCTTATCATCATCTAAATATGCCACTGTAGTGCCCACAAAACTTAGTATAATCACAACGATTGGCATCGTGTAGTTAAAGACAGCCCACTTCGCATATAGAAGAGTTGGCACGCCTAATACACCATAAAGGAAAGCACCACATGTGTTCCAAGGAATAAGTGCCGAAGTAAGTGTTCCAGTAGATTCTAAAGCATTAGATAATGTTTTAGGATGTAACCCTCTTTCTTTATAAGCTTGAGCATACATTCGACCAGGAACCACTATTGAAATATATTGCTCTGGCATAGTCATATTACTACCTAAACATGTTGCAATTGTTAAGATGATAAGGCCTTGAGCACTCTTAACTCCTTTAAGAAGTGTACTCACTATAACTTGAAGCTGACCTGTCTTTTCCATAATACCACCAAACATCATGGCAATTAGAGTAAGTGAAATTGAGTACATCATATTAGTCAGTCCACCAGCAGTTAGAAGACTATCTACAGCTTCTATACCGGTTTCGCTTACAAACCCACCATAACTAGCAGATAAGATATCACCAAAGTTAGCGCCTTGCATAATCGGTGCTAAGATAGCTCCTAACACAACACCAAGAAAGATGCCAGGTATAGCAGGTACTTTTCTAGATATAGAAATAATAACTACAACGGGTGGAATCAATAAGATTGGTGAAATTGTAAATGAACTGGTTAAGCCATCTTTCATCGCTTGGATAGCCGACATATCAACTTCTCCACCACCTGTTTTTATGCCTACAATAGTAAACACGATAAGCGTAATTCCATAAGCAATTGATGTCGGTTTCATCATAAACTTGATGTGAGTAAATACATCCGTCCCTGCCATAGCTGGTGCTAAATTAGTTGTATCTGATAAAGGAGACATTTTATCTCCAAAATAAGCGCCTGATATAATGGCACCCGCAGCAATTGGTGCTGGGATTCCAAGACCACTAGCAATACCCATTAATGCAATACCAATTGTACCGGCAGTACCCCATGATGTTCCAGTTGCCAATGATGTAATCGAGCAAAGTAAAACTGTTGCCACTAAGAAAATCTTAGGTGAAAGTATAGACATACCATAATAGATCATCGATGGTACAACACCCGATAAAATCCAAACACCGATAAGTACACCAATGATTACCAATATAACCATCGCTTGAAGTGCTTGTTTGATACCATCATACATGCCCTGTTCAATTTCAGCCCATTTGAATCCAATTTTTAAAGATATAAGTGCAGCGATTCCTACCCCAATTAGCATTGGTACATGTGGATCAGCACCAAATACCGCAATACCAACTCCCATTACTATTATCAATAATAGAAATGATGTTACCGCTTCATATAGATACGGTTTTCTTACGTTCATATTAATTCCCCCTTATAATAAGTTCGATTATAAAATATAATCATTTTCCCTCACATACAATAAATGCAAGTCCCATGCCAACATGTTAAAAGTATTAATTTTATGTAATAGTCTGATGTGTATGGCATTTTAAATTTCCTTATTGTAATTTATATAAAAAAAATTGAAATAAATTTCAATAAAAATGAAACTTATTTCAATTTAATGAAATAGTCTTTATACTAAACAATCGTATAAAAAATACTAATAGGAAGTTTTATTAGACTTTAACTCTACTCTTTTAATTTTTATATACTTTCATTCTTGATATATTCTTACTAATACATAGTTGATAATTTTTTGCTCTCATAGAAATTTGATAGACTCCCCCCTTTTCATGGTAAGAATAGAATAAGAAAAGAGTGGTGAGTAATATGAAGCTAAATGTGACAATTAGGTTCTATGAAGAATTGAATGATTTCATAAAAGAAGATTTAAATAAACAAAAGATACAAACTTCATTTTATGGCAAAAGAACCGTAAAAGATTTAATCGAAAGTTATGGTGTGCCACATGTGGAAGTTGACTTGATTTTAGTAAATGGCGAATCAGTTGGATTTGATCATATTATGAAAGATGGTGATCTAATCAGTGTGTATCCAGTATTCGAAAGACTTAATATCAGTGGATTATCCAAACTTAGAGACGTACCACTTCGGGATACTAGGTTTATTCTTGATGTTCATTTAGGAAAGTTAGCCAAATATCTTAGAATGCTTGGATTTGATACCCTTTATCAGAACAAAATGGATGACCCAGAACTTGCAATGATTTCAAACAACACCAAACGGATATTACTGACAAGAGACCGAGGTTTGTTAATGCGAAGAATAGTTGAAAGAGGTTTATTCATAAGAAATAATGACCCCTACGATCAATGTCTTGAAGTTATAGAGAAACTTGACCTTTGGGATACGATCCATCCCTTTAGTCGATGTATGGTCTGTAACCAGAAGATTAATACGATTGAAATAAGTCAACCTGAATTCAAAGAAATAGAAGGTCTTATACCTACTAAAGTAAAAAAGTGGTATACGGAGTATTACTATTGTAAAAGCTGTCACAAAGTATACTGGAAAGGAAGCCACTTTGACAGAATGAATGAGTTTATAGAACAACTCTCTAAAGCCAAACAATCTTGATAATTGAATAGAAAATACAACAAGCTCGTAATCCTAGGGAAATACGAGCTTCTTAATTTCCTCTGAATGTCTTATGCTTTTTGCGAGTTAAGATAGTTCCTTTGCAATAATCACATCGAATTTCTTTGCCTTGGCTTCCTCAACAAGTTTTCTGAAACCAGGTCTGTTGTCATGAGGGCCAGCCTCCCTATCAGAGTAAAACTCCTTCTTATCTTTACTTAACCTTTGTTTGATGTGGCAGTTTGCTTAAAAATGCTATGTCGTGGCAAGTAAAAAAAGAAAGAACGATCAAATATAACCGTTCTTTCTAAATATAATCATAAGATTTACAAGCTAATCAATTTATCAAATCTTTACTGATCTTTCTTTTCCTTAACTTGCTAATTCGTTTATACGTTTCACAACTGTGTTCCTAGCAATAATTAATCCAAGAATTTCAGTAATCAACATGGTTGCTAATACCATAGACAACGTCTGTTCTGATACAAGTCCATCTTTATACGCAAACGCTATAAATGTCAACGCAAGACCTGCTTGAGGCAACATTAGTTTACCTAACATACTAACGTCATTCCTATTGTCTTTTACTAACATACTACCTGTCTTATATCCGATTCTGCGAGAAGCGATTCTTGATGCTGTGTAAGCAATTGAAATTACTAGGATAGAAAAGTTAGTTAATAGCATAACATTCAACTTCATACCTAAATCAACCATAAAGAAAAGAATACAGACATTGATGATTTTTTTAAATTCTTGTTCCATCACAACAAATTTTTGTGGCATTTTTTTTATCATCATATTAACAAATGTTATACCGCCTACAGTTAAAGTGACCAATAAATCAATTGTTAATAATTTAGACCCCACCAACAATAAAATAGTGCATATTAGAGTATAAATCAATGGGGCTACTTCACCACGTATCTTTCTTACTAGAAGTAACAGAATAAAACCTGATACAATCCCGTATATTAATGAGGTTGTCATGATTATAAAGGGTGTAGCGATGCCTCCTGAACCTGCTAACAAATTCTTAACAATACCAAAGATAAGTAATACTAAAACAAGATTCATAAACATAGTTGGTAACAAGCGTGCTTTTATTTTTTCTTCTAAATCTTGCATAACCATGATAATTGTAGCTACTGAAGTACCGCATCCAATTATGCCTAATATTATTGCTTCACTCATGGACATACCAAATACACGCATCACACTAAAAACAATTGAAAAGGTGATTACTATCTCAATAAGTGCAATGAGTATTGAGCTTTTAAAGTTTGATTTCATTGCACTTAATCTAACATCCTTTGTTAGTAAAAAACCTATCGGCGAAAGAACCAATACATATATAATTTTGTACAAAGGAATTGACATTAATTTATCTGGTGTTAACCACTCAATATTAAGTTGTCTTCCGATTGTTCCAAGTACAATTCCTCCAATTAATATTCCCGCAATCGTAGGTAACTTAATAGCATCTCCCAGTTTTGCAAATACACCGCCTACTAAAACCATGACCCCAATGACCAGTAACAATAAAACAAGTTCCATATTTCCCCTCCTTTATATATCTTTTAT
>JABXKX010000078.1 GCA_013619035.1 Peptostreptococcaceae bacterium | reverse complement strand
TATGTCAAGTTCCTTGATATATCCAGTCAAGTTCCTTGATATATCCAGTCAAGTTCCTTGATATATCCAGTCAAGTTCCTTGATATCTCTAGTCAAGTTTGGTTAGTAATGCAACCGCTTCAGAAGCAATACCTTCACCTCTTCCTGCAAAGCCTAGTTTCTCAGTTGTTGTCGCTTTAACATTAACTTGATGACCATCAATCTTTAACACTTTTGAAATATTAATGACCATCTCAGGAATAAAATCTTTTAACTTCGGTTTTTGACAAATGATTACTGAATCAATATTAGAAACCATATAACCTGCATCTTTAATAGACTCACCGACATATTTTAGTAAAATCATACTTGAGATGCCTTTGTATTTTGGATCAGTATCTGGAAAATGTTTCCCAATATCACCAAGCCCTGCTGCACCCAATAACGCATCCATTACCGCATGTACAAGCACATCTGCATCCGAGTGACCTAATAGTCCTAGTTCATATGGTATATCAACACCACCTAAAATAAGAGGTCTATCTAATACTAATTTATGGACATCATAACCTATTCCAATTCTCATGTTAACCTCGCTTTAGAATAGCTTCACCCATCCAGAGGTCTTCTGGAGTAGTGAGCTTGATATTTTGATATGAACCCATCACAGTTTTTACAGCCATACCATATATTTCTGCAACAGATGCATCATCCGTTACACTTATCTTATGAGTCATAATATGATCATAAGCTTCTTTTATTTGTTGAGTTATAAATGTCTGAGGTGTTTGAATATTCATAAGCTCTGAACGATCTAAAGTCTCTTTTACAAACTGATCTTTCACAACTTTTATGGTATCTTTACATGGTACACAAGTGACAACGCCCACATGATCAGATACAGCTTCAATATTTCTCAATATAATATCTTGATCGACAAATGGTCTGGCAGCATCATGAATCATGACAACATCACCGTTTGCTATTTTCAAACCATTATAGATGGAATCTTGTCTGTTCTGACCACCTGGAATAATATATTTCACTTTGTTAACGCCATATAGATCTATCATATTTTTAACAGAATCAATGTCTTCTTTATTGGTTACAATAATTATTTCATTAATTTCTTCTAAATCAAACTGTTTTAATGTTCTTATCAGAACTGGAATATCTAATAACGAGATAAATTGTTTTTTTACAGAACTTTTCATCCGTGTTCCAGATCCAGCTGCTGCAATAATAACAGAAACCATTAGGCCTCCTTTTTAGGTTTAACAAAGATCATCTTTCCAGCAGCTGTTTGAAGTGCTGTTGTAACAATCACCACAATTGTTTCGCCGATTAAATTTTTACCATTTTCTATAACAATCATTGTACCATCATCTAAATAAGCAAGACCTTGGTTATTTTCTTTACCTTCTTTTACAACTGTCACAGTCATTTCTTCACCTGGTAAGACAATTGGTTTCACAGCATTTGCTAATTCGTTGATATTTAATACATCCACACCATGAAGTGCTGCAACTTTATTAAGATTATAATCATGTGTTGCTACCATACCATCTATTTTTTGAGCCAGTTTCAATAATTTAATATCCACTTCACCCACATCTTTAAAATCTGTGCTATCAATCACTACTTCATTATCAATTTCAGTTTGTAATTTCTTTAAAACATCCAAACCTCTTCTACCACGTTTTCTCTTTAAAGCATCAGAAGAATCTGCAATATGTCTTAATTCTTTTAAAACAAATTCAGGTACAATCAACTTACCCTCTATAAATTTTGTTTTACAAATATCTAGAATTCTACCATCTATGATCACACTTGTATCAAGTACTTTAGGTTTTGCTCCAAATGGTTTATTTGTAGAGAAGGATAACTTGCTGACACTCTCTAAAAATCTAGACAAATCTAATTTTGAAGATAAAGCAACTCTTGCCCCTAAATAACCTAAGAACAAATAAAGCACCACACCAATAGCATTGCTGATGATATCTAATTGTATTAAATTCTTAGTTAAACCACTGATTACAAAAGCCACTAAAAATCCTGAAATAAGACCTATAAAGCCTACCAATACTTGTTCTGCAGGTAACTTAGTAATCTCCTTCTCAATATATCTCGCTAATTTTTCTCCTTGGCGAATTAATAACGGTGATAATAAAAAAATAATAACACCTAGAATAAGTCCACATAACACGATAAAAATAAATTCCGTTAATGTTTCCCCCAAAGAAATATCAAACCACTTTGTAACATTAAATCCCGTTGCGTTCGTCATATTATTTGCCAGTGCCGCTCCCGTAGAAACGCCAGCTAAAGTTAATAATACACGAGTAAGTTTCTTTAACATTTGTTCACTCCTCTCTTTATTGTGTTTATAGTAACATATATTTATAGCTGAATTCTGCTTTTTATATTTATTTAATAAGGTTTTAAACTTTCGTTATTTTAACCCAAAAAAAAATCAAGATTTCTCTTGATTTAAAAATACGTTTTTATTAAATTTTACATTTTCCCGTAGAAAGTACAACTTCTGATACAAATAAATGTTTTGAGTCATTCAACATTTTTCTTTCTCCAGTAGAGAGTCCTTTTAATGAATCTCTTTGCATCAAATCATTTATAACATTAGCCAGTTCATATATATCGCCACTTTTTACTTTTTCTAAGTTCATCTTGTAGCGTTTGTTCCAATTGAGTCCTTCATCTATATAGTCTTTTGTAAACACATTAAAAACATCTGGAACCATCTTTGAATCGATTATTTCACGAAGATGTAAGCTATCACTTCTATTGACAGGAATCATCACTTTCATATTCTTTGTTGGTAAATCAACAACATAATACTTTTGTTTTTCCCCAAGGACACTTTTTTCTTCAATATCTTCAACGACACCTGCTCCATGCATTGGATACAAAATTTTATCGCCACATTTAAACATATTTCCTCCTATTTTCTCTCAAATGAGTAGAGCTCGCGTATCCGCCGGATACCTTCGATAATATTCCTCGCTCTAACTGCTCCTACACCTTCCACCTCGTCTAACTGGTCCATATCTGCATGTAATATAGAATGAAAATCTTCAAAATGTTCTATTACATTGTCAATTACATAATCAGGAATTCTTTTGATTTTTGATAGTAAACGATACCCTTTTGTAAACACTGGGGCATCTAATACATCCACTTCTGAGTAGTATCCTAAACGTTTAGAAATTTCTGTTAAATCAATAAAATAATTTTCATCAAAATCATTTACCGATGTAAAAGAATAGTCTTTTACGATATTCTTCAGCTCTTCATCTAAATCACCAATGAGTTGATCTAAATGCGAACTGATAATATCACCTTCATTACCGAGTTCAGTAATGTAACGGTTAACTTCTCTTCCCATTTTTGCAAGCATTTCACCTTGTTGTATTGCTATGCAGACATCGTTTAGAGAAACTAAATCCTCTAACTCCAATCCATTCAGCATCACAATACTATCTTCAAATGCCATACGATATTTTTCTATTGTTTGAATACCCTGATTTGCTTTACTGATTAATTGTTCTACATCAGGCAAGATGTATTTACCTGACTCTTTATAGAGAGTAATTAAATCTCTTCTTTGTGATATGGATATTACCAAGAGTTCTGTTTGTTTTGCAACTCTTTCTGCTGTACGGTGTCTGATACCAGTCTCGCTGGTTTCTATACTGGAGTTTGGATTTAAATGGGTATTCGCATATAAAATACGTTTCCCATTTTCGCTTAAAATAATGGCTCCATCCATTTTTGCTAATTCATATAGTTTAGCTGGTAAAAACTCTTCATTGATAAAGAATCCTCCATCTGACATCTTCTTTACATCTTCAGTATCGCCAAATACAATTAATGCACCCGTTTTTGCAGCCAACACATTCTCAAGACCTTCTCTTAGAGCTGTGCCTGGTGATAACCGTCTTAAAACATCTTTGAATTTCTCGTATTCGCGATCTTGCATGTAAATCATCCGTTACCTCACTAAAATATATACTGTAACATCTCTTCAACATTTTCTACTGCTATAATTTTTATACCAGATACCGCTTGTTCTATATTTCCTTTTGGAATAATACATTTTTTAAAGCCTAATTTAATAGCTTCATTGATTCGCTGTTCTACATGAGATACAGCTCTTACTTCTCCAGTTAAACCTACTTCTCCAAAGATAACAACGCCTTCTTCAAGGACTTTATCTCTAAAGCTTGATAATATTGCTACAACCACGGCTAAATCAATTGCAGGTTCTGATAGCTGCATACCACCCACAACATTTAAATAGGCATCACACCCTTGAATTTGAATACCTAATTTTTTTTCTAAAATCGCCATAATCATAACCACTTTGTTATGGTCAACACCTACTGACATTCGTCTAGGTGTTCCAAAACTTGAATTGGATACCAATGCTTGAATCTCAACCAAAACAGGTCTTGTGCCTTCCATACCAGCAACCACGACAGAACCTGGAGCAGATTCAGGTCTGTTGCTCAAAAATATTTCAGACGGGTTCTTAACTTCTTGAAGACCTTTTAAACTCATCTCAAAAATACCAATCTCGTTGGTTGAACCAAATCTATTTTTAACGCCTCTTAAAATTCTAAAGGTGTGATTCTTATCACCTTCAAAGTATAAAACTGTATCCACCATATGCTCAAGGACCTTTGGTCCAGCAATAGCACCACTCTTTGTGACGTGGCCAACAATAAATGTTGCTACGGAATCAACCTTTGAAATTCTCATTAAGGTAGCTGTCGCTTCTCTAACTTGTGAGACACTTCCAGGAGATGAAGAAACATTAGGATTGTAAACAGTTTGAATAGAATCTACAATTAAAACATCTGGTTTATATTCTTCTACATATTTAACAATAAAGTCAAGATTGTTTTCTGATACCAAAAGAATCTTATCACTTTTAATATTCAATCGATCAGCTCTCAACTTCGTTTGTTTCAAAGATTCTTCACCAGATACATAGAGTACCTTCAAATGGCTTAAAGAAACTGCATCTGCCACTTGTAAAAGAAGAGTTGATTTTCCTATACCTGGATCACCTCCAACCAAAACTAATGATCCTTTAACAATGCCACCACCAAGCACATTATCAAATTCACGTATCTTAGTTTTGTATCTCTCTTCATCATCAATAACGACTTCAGAAAGCGGTACAGGTTTTTTATTGGTACTGATGCCAATACTTTTTGTGACAACTACTTTGTCTATAAATTCTTCAACAAAAGTATTCCACTCATTACAAGTTGGGCACTTCCCTAACCACTTATTAGAGTTGTAACCACATTCTTGGCATACATACCTCATCTTATTTTTACCCATTTTTTGACCTTTCTAACACGTTTACTGTATGTTTATTCCATTTTCTGCATCAAAGACAATTTTGATTTCAGAATGGATCACTGGTTTATTCATTAGTAAATACTCCGACAAAGGATTTTCTATCAATCTTGTTATACTCCTTTTGATACTTCTAACACCATATTCTTTAGAAAATCCGACTTCATAAATCCTGT
>JABXKX010000441.1 GCA_013619035.1 Peptostreptococcaceae bacterium | reverse complement strand
ACATTATGTAATATCTATTTTATACAAGGAGGCATTATGGAAAAGAAAAAATTAGGATTATTGCCTAAACTCATATTAGGTATCCTACTCGGTATTATTATTGGATTAATTTCAGCATCTATGAATCAGTTTGTTGTTGTAAGACTGATGAGTACATTTAGTGGTATATTCGGCAGTTTTCTTAAGTTTGTTATTCCACTTATCATCATCGCTTTTGTAGCACCAGGTATCGCTGATTTAGGAAGAGATGCAGGCAAGATGTTAGCCGTAACAGCTGGGATCGCATACTGTTCAGCAATTGTAGCAGGATTTGCAGCATATTTTGTAGGTGCTGCCATTTTACCAAATGTGATTAAGGCTGGAGCTTCTACAGCAGGTTCAGAAGTGAATGTCAGTGGTTTCTTCAGTTTAGATATGGGTGCTGTTATGGGTGTTATGACAGCTTTAGTACTCGCTTTTTTGATTGGTATTGGAATGGCTTCTATTAAGAGCAGGAAGTTATTTGATGTAATTCTTGATTTCAAACATATCATGGAATTGGTTGTACACAAAGTACTGATTCCACTAATTCCTATTCACATTGCAGGTATCTTTGCTAAGATTTCAGCAACAGGAGAAATATTTAATACTATGAAAGCTTTCTCATCGGTATTTGTAATGATACTTGGGCTTCAGTTGGCTTATATTATCGTTCAATACCTCATCGCATGGGCAGTTAGTGGTAAGAAACCTGTTCAAGCCATTAAAAATATGTTGCCAGCATACTTTACAGCACTCGGTACTCAATCTAGTGCAGCAACAATTGCAGTGACGCTTGATGCAGCAAAGAAAAATGATGTTTCAGAAGATATTGTTGATTTGGTTATTCCATTAGGTGCAACAATTCACCTTGCGGGTGATACCATTACATTAGTACTTGCTTCTATGGGTGTTATGCTTCTAGCTGGTATTACTCCTACACTTACTATGATGGCACCATTTATTTTTATGTTAGGTATCACTATGGTGGCAGCGCCAGGTATACCAGGTGGTGGTGTGATGGCAGCACTCGGTCTACTAGATTCAATGTTAGGTTTTACAGTGGCTCAACAATCACTTATGATTGCATTACACTTTGCTCAAGATAGTTTTGGAACCGCTACAAATGTAACTGGTGATGGTGCTATTGCAATCATTATTGATACAATTTACAAAGGCAGACGTTATAGAAAATGATTCTAATAAAAATAAGGTATGATTAATCATACCTTATTTTTTTTCGATATCGCATATCACTATTTTATTATTTACTTTAGACTGAATGGTTACAGAATCCATTTGACTGATGATTAACATCTCACCTTTATCCAAATCATAAGTCTTAGATTCACACCTTATTGTTACAGATTGATCAAAAGCATATAGTGCTAAAGTATCGTTAATAAATACTTCTAATACATCTTTTGATAGGTCTTTAACAGCCATTGAAGCCTTATAGTCATCTGTATACATCAAATTAAAATCCACAACCTTACCTTTACTCAGTGTACGCCATGATCCTTTAAAAGCATCTACTTCAAAAGGTTGTAGTGTGACTGAGTGATGATCCGTATGAATTAATTCCAATGGAGCGGTTAAACTCATAATCAATCGATTGATACCCGGTAATGATGTGAAATTAGATGCCTCAACATCCACACTCGCGGTACTCAATCTATAACCAAAATCAAGAGATTTGTAATCACCCTTTTCAGGATACAGATACAATTCGGTTGTTGTACCGCCAGACCAAGCTTTTGTTGTTAATGTTTCTTTTCTTATATGTTTTATCATTTAATCACCCTATTCCATGATAGTTTTTACGGGTCAAAACTAAGTCAATTACTCTGCTCGAGTCCCATTAGGTACGGGTTTTTCAGGCACAGCTAATACAGGTGTAATACCATCAGAAAAACCAATATCAAATAACATGCCTTCTGAGATCTCACCAAACATCTTCTTAGGTGCCAAATTCACCACAAACAAAGCCTGTTGACCGATAACTTCAGTAAAATCATCACGTTCTTTTTTCATACCTACCAAAATGGTTCTTTTAAATGAGCCAAAATCAACGGTCAATTTGATCATCTTATCAGAGCTTGCTATATCTTCAGCTTGTTCAATAAGACCCACTCGAATATCGACTTGATCAAGAATATCCAATTTAATAAGATCTTTAACTTTTTCCATCATCATCCTCCAATTCTATCATTTTTTGTTTCAGATTTATACCAAAAGCAAAGCCTGTTAATTTACCATTTGCACCAATCACTCTGTGACATGGGATCACAATTGGAATTGGATTTTTCCCATTTGCCATACCAACTGCTCTTGAAGCTTTATCATTGCCAATCATAAGAGCAATATCTTTATAACTTCTAGTTTCTCCATAAGGAATAGTTTCCAAAGCTTGCCATACTTTTTTTTGAAAATCCGTCCCCTTGGGATTCAATTTTAAATGGAACTCTTTTAACGTACCATTAAAATAAGCTTCTAGCTGGGTTTTAGCTTCTTTAAAAAGATCATCATTTCTGATGAACTCATTAACCTGGAATTCTTTGTTACTGCCTTCTGCATCTAAGTGAATTCTTGTAATACCTGCTTCATCACCTATAACAGTTACCTGACAGATCTTACAGTCAAATTTAGTATAATACATCACTTACTCCTTAATATGCCATAAGCAGAGCGTAGCGTACCCTCTATATGGTCGCCATTTTTCTGCTATTTGATTCAGTTCTTTTTCTTTTTTAGTTTTTAGTGCTTTTATAACACCTAAATCTTTTGCTGGAAAACTATCCACCATACCAAGACCTCTAAGTGCCACATAATTGATTGTCCAATCCCCAATACCTTTGACTTTAATAAAACTATTTCTAAACTCATCAAAACTTTGAAAAACGGATAAGGAAACCTCTTCAGAGATTAAAGCGGATACGACATTTTTTACGGTTTGTTGCCTTGTCTTTGTTAAACCAATTTCATCTATCGGTGTGCTCTCCAATTCATCTGGTGTTGGAAAGAAATAATCTAAACCATTTGGAAAAGAATCATTCGTTAAAAGATTTGATTTTTTAACAAGCCTCTCCATAAACGTTGACGTTGCTTTAATGGATATTTGTTGATTGATTATGGCACGAATCGTCAACTCAAATGGATTAAAGGCAACTGGTAATCGTGGGATCTGATGATTGTGTATCCCTTTAGAAAGAATTTCATCACTTTCAAATCGTTTTAAAATGGGTCCGAAATCTGTCTTTAAATCAAATAAACCAATCATCTTTTGATACAGGTCATAAAGGACTTCGATTGTTTTTGTATAAACATCAATCGTTAAAACATTTGATGTATCAGAAACCGATAGATAACCGTAATGATTATACAATCTAAAGGTCCGCTTATAACAATTTTCCTCTATGACTTCTACACCTCGGGTAATTCTATGTGGTAAAAATTCCAATACTTTCGAAAACTCAAAGGTTTTATCATACGGTAATTCTAAAATGATATGGCCTAATTCATATCTTTCTGGTTCTTTTTTATAGTCTGACGGTGTCACTTTAAATGTTTTTTTAAACACATCATTAAATTGTCTTGTAGTACCAAAACCAGATTCCAAAGCAATCTGAGTTAACTTTAAGTCACTATTTAGAATGAGGCTTTGACTATATAAAGCACGTTGTAACATCGATACTTTAATAGGTGTTGTACCTATGGTCTCTACAAATAAACTTCTTAGATGTCTTAATGAAACATGTAAACTCTCTGCTAGTTCATTTAAGTTATGTTCCAACATATAGCCTTCTTGTATCAATTTTAACGCTTTTTTTACTAACAGTGCACCGTCTATATTTTTTTGATAATGTTCCATAAAAACCTCTGGCTGACATCTTTTACACGGTCTAAAACCTTGTTCAATTGCCTCGTTTGTTGTTTTAAAATAGACAACATTTTCTTCTTTTGCAATAGGACAAGGACAAGACGGTCTACAAAATATACCAGTTGTCTTAACAGCGAAATAGAATTGTCCATCAAAATTCTTATCTTTTGTGATTCTAGCTATGTTATAACTATTCATAATTACCATCCTTTATTCTATGATATAACATACACCATTAAAAACAAGCAGTTTTCGGAGGGTACATAAAAACCCTAGCGGACTAGGGTCAATGTTTCAAAATATGAGTAACTGTCTTTTGTACTGTTATAAATATAATCCGCATCTTTTAAGACTTCAGCATCACCAATACCAATTGCCAGCATACCCGCTGATTTAATGGCCTCTATGCCTGCTTTGGCATCTTCAATACCCATACAGTCTTCAAAAGAAAGATTAAAAAAGTCTGCTGCATTTAAAAAGATATCTGGAGCAGGTTTGCCTCTCACTTGACTGGGATCTACTACATAATCAATAAATGTCTTAATCCCTAATCTTTCTATAAGAAAAGGTGCATTTCTAGATGCACTACCAACCGCAATAAAGATGTTGTTTTCCTTCAGTAACTCAAATATCTTTATGACACCCTCAAATAAATCATCCGGTGTTACAGCTTCAATCAATCGCTTGTAATGATCATTTTTTTTAGTCATCAACTGATGAATTTCATCTTCTGAATACTTATTGAGTTGATTGCCGTGTTTTAAGATTCTTATAAGAGATTCTTTTCTAGAAACACCTTTTAACTCTTCATTGAAGGCTTCATCAATAACAATACCCAAGTCATCTGAAAGTGCTTTCCAGGCTAGATAATGATAATGACTGGTTTCTGTTAACACACCATCCATATCAAATATTGCCAATTTAATCATATTGCCTCCTTATTCTTAAAGAATCCTCTAACTCGTATGAGTCATCATAGATGGTAACTGATAAAGAATCATCTGCTATTCTTACTTCTATCCAAGAAGTCTTGATTCTAATCTTAAACTTAATGGATTCCCATTCATCAGGTATCCATGGCGATAATCTAACGCCGTCTTTAGTGATTCTAAAACCCGCAAATCCTTTTAAGATTACAAGAATTGATCCGCCTAGATTGGCCATATGAAAACCATCTTTTTTATTTTTATGTGTGTTTTTTAAATCCAAGAAAATGGTTTCAATAAAATAATCTACAGCTTTTATGTTCTCCAAGTTTTGAAGCCATCATACCATATATACAAGAGGATATGGTTTTTATCACAAAGAATTCCAAAGAGTATTTATCCAGGTTGTTCAAAGAAGAACTTGTTAGAACAATTATTGACTACATAATAAAACAAAAATAGGAGTCTCTAAGAATTTCTTAGATCACTCCTATATGAGTATTGCTAAGATTGCAATTATATTTAACTTTTGTTCAGCTACCTTCTTTAGCAAAATATTAAAAAAAGTCACTGGTATAACACCTTCTGAACACATAAAAAGAAGCAGCGCTAAGGCTGCTTCACATCATCTATTTTAGACTTTTGTACCAATATAACACCCGTAATGATAATCATCATGGAAAATACAATGGATAGATTGATTGGTTCATTTAATATCAATACGC
>JABXKX010000391.1 GCA_013619035.1 Peptostreptococcaceae bacterium | reverse complement strand
ATTGCAATTAATAAATCAAAAGTTTTGATGGAGACAGAAGTCGTAGAAACTATTTTGCAGAGAGTCATCGTTTGCTGAAAGATGATAAAGAAGACTATTACTTAAATCACTCCTGAACTGCACGTCGATATGTAGACGTTGCCGCCTGCCACCGTTAAATGGCTATATGGTTGAACAAGTTACTTGCGACCTGATAAAGAGTGATACGAGAGTATAATTAGAGTGGTACCGCGGATTTAAGATTCGTCTCTAAACAGCGGACCTAATAGATAATGCTTTGATGGAGAAGAAAAATACTAAACATCTGTTATAGAGAGTCAATGGTTGGTGAGAATTGACACAGATTAGTATACAATGGTAGCTCCTGAGCAGTTCGCCTGAACATAAGTAGGGTGAAACGGTTGTCCCCGATATAGGACTATATGGTTGAACAAGATTAACTTGCGACCTGAGCGAAACTAATGGTATAAAAAGATTCTTTTGTCTTTATGAATAATGGTTCGTAAAGAGGGAAGAGTCTTTTTTTATACTCAAATTTAGCAAAAGGAGGAAAAGATGGAAAGATTTTTAAAAGCAAAAGCAGATCATGGTGTGGATACTCTCCTGAAAGTTGTTGGAGTATTGAGAAGGAAAGAATTTATGGTCAGTGATGTGAAGATGACATCACCTCCTAATGCATGTTCTCATTTGGAGATAAGACTCGAGAATGCATCAGAACTTAGTTGTAATAGAGCAGTAGCTCATTTAGAAAAAATAGTAGGCGTAAGAGATATTGTATTGATGGAGGAATGTTAAGATGAAAATGTATTATGAGCAAGATAGTGATTTAAATGTATTAGCAGGAAAGCAAGTAGCAGTTATCGGTTATGGTTCTCAAGGTCATGCACATGCTTTAAATCTAAAAGAGAGTGGTGTAGATGTTGTAGTTGGACTTTATGAAGGCAGTAAGTCAAAAGCGAAAGCTGAAGCAGCTGGTTTAGAAGTAAAGTCTGTAGCAGAAGCTGTTAAATCATCTCAAGTAGTTATGATGTTGATTCCAGATGAAACACAAAGAGAAGTTTATGAAGCATCAGTAAAAGATAATTTAGACGATGGTGATGCACTTGTATTTGCTCATGGATTTAACATTCACTTTGGTCAAATCAATCCACCTAAGAACGTAGATGTATTTATGGTAGCACCTAAAGGACCAGGACATTTAGTAAGAAGAGTTTACGAAGAGGGAAAAGGTGTACCAGCACTACTAGCTGTTTATCAAGATTATACAAATACAGCTAAAGAAAAAGGACTGGCTTATGCAAAGGGTATTGGTGCTGCTAGAGCGGGTGTTATTGAAACAACATTCAAAGAGGAAACAGAAACTGATTTATTTGGTGAACAAGCAGTGCTTTGTGGTGGTGCAACAGAACTTATAAAAGCTGGCTTTGATACACTTGTAGAAGCGGGATACCAACCTGAAATTGCATACTTTGAATGTTTACATGAACTGAAATTAATCGTTGATTTATTATATGAAGGTGGTTTTGAGAAAATGCGTTACAGTGTAAGTGATACTGCTGAGTATGGCGATTACATGGTTGGTAAACGTATTGTTAATCAAAATACAAGAGATGAAATGAAAGCTGTATTAGCTGAAATTCAAAATGGCGAATTTGCTAAGAATTGGTTAAATGAAAACCGTATCAACAGACCACAATTTAATGCGATTAAGCAACAAGAGTTAACGCATGGTATTGTAGAAGTAGGACAAAAATTAAGAGGGATGATGTCGTGGATTTAAGAAGTAATATTATCAAATCAGGTGTTGAAAAATCGCCTCATAGATCACTATTAAAAGCTTTAGGGCTTACCGATACAGAAATTAAAAAACCTTTTATTGGTGTGGTGAATAGTTTTAATGAAATCGTACCAGGACATGTCCATTTAAGACAAGTCTGTGATGCAGTCAAAGCAGGTGTGCGTATGGCTGGCGGTGTGCCGTTTGAGTTTTCTACGATTGCAGTCTGTGATGGTATCGCCATGAACCATGTTGGTATGAAATACTCATTAACGAGCAGGGAACTGATTGCTGATAGTGTAGAAATCATGGCACAAGCTCATGGCTTTGATGCGTTGGTATTTATACCAAACTGTGATAAAACAGTACCAGGTATGCTGATGGCAGCCGCTAGAGTTAATGTGCCATCAATCTTTATCAGTGGTGGACCCATGTTAAAGGGTTATACAAGAGATGGTCGACCGGTAGATTTAACTTCCGCTTTTGAAGGAGTTGGTGCTTTTAAAGCAGGTAAAATAACCGAAGAAGAGTTATTGGATATTGAAAACAATGCTTGTCCAACCTGCGGCTCCTGTTCTGGCATGTTTACTGCCAATTCTATGAATTGTATGACAGAAGTTTTAGGACTAGGTCTGAGTGGCAATGGTACAGTACCAGCTGTTCATATGGACAGAATGCGATTGGCTAAAGAAGCTGGCATGCAGGTAATGACGCTTTTGGAAAATGATATAAAACCAAGAGATATATTAACAAAAGAAGCCTTTAGAAATGCTTTAGTTTCAGATATGGCACTAGGATGTTCTACAAATACAGTGCTTCATTTAACTGCAATTGCACATGAAGCACAAGTGGAAATGAATCTTGATTTAATCAATGAGGTGAGTCGGATGACACCTAATATTTGTAGATTATCTCCTGCAGGGCCTCATCATATGGAAGACTTACATACAGCAGGTGGTATCAGTGGTGTTTTGAAGACTTTAAGCCCAATGCTTGATTTAGAAGTGATGACGGTAGAAGGTGTTTTAAAAGATAAACTAGAACGTGCTAAAGTTTATGATCGAACAGTTATTAGGAGTTTAGAAGCGCCATATAGTGAAACCGGTGGCATTCAAGTTCTATACGGTAATCTTGCAAAAGAGGGTGCGGTTGTAAAAAAATCTGCTGTTTTAAAAGAAATGATGAAAATGTCAGGTCCAGCACGTGTCTTTAACTCTGAAGAAGAGTGTGCAGCGGCAATATTTGATAGTCAGATTAATGCAGGCGATGTGTTAGTTATACGATATGAAGGTCCAAAAGGTGGACCGGGTATGCAAGAGATGTTAACACCAACTGCGGCACTAAATGGTATGGGTCTTGATGATTCTGTAGCCTTGATTACAGATGGAAGATTTTCAGGTGGTACAAGAGGTGCAGCTATTGGTCATGTATCACCAGAAGCCTATGAAGACGGTTTAATTGCTTTTGTTGAAGAAGGTGACTTAATTGAAATTGATATACCAGAAGGTCGTTTAGAGTTACATGTTAACGAAACAGTTTTAGAAGCTAGAAAAGAAAATCATCAACGCATCCATAAGCAGTATCCGGGTTATCTGGAGAAGTATCGTTCAGGTGTTACTTCAGCTGCTAAAGGAGCTATTTGGGAGAAGAGATAATCATGAATAATGGTGCTGAAATATTATTAAAAGCATTAAAAAAACAGGGTGTAGAATCATTGTTTGGCTATCCAGGTGGTGCTGTGATTCCACTGTACGATGCTTTGTATCGAATGGGTGAATTTAAACATTATAGAACAGCCCATGAACAAGGAGCGGTTCATGCAGCAGATGGGTATGCAAGAGCTACCGGTAAAGTAGGCGTTTGCATTGCGACTTCAGGTCCAGGAGCAACCAATACAATTACCGGTATTGCAACTGCTTACATGGATTCTGTGCCACTTGTTATTATAACTGGACAAGTACCTAGTCCATTACTTGGAAGAGATGCTTTTCAAGAAATTGATATTACAGGTATTACTTTTCAGATAACAAAACATAATATGTTGATTAAGAAGGTAGAAGATTTAGAGCAAGCCGTTCATGACGCTTTTCATATTGCAAAGAGTGGTAGACCAGGTCCTGTACTTATTGATATCCCTAAAGACATTTTCTTGCAGGAAGCGGTTTATCAAGATGCTTCTTTATTCGAAAAAGCCAGTTATGAGTATGCAAAACCTGATGATATTAAGAAGGTTGTTGAGCTTATAGAAGGTGCTAAACGACCTGTGATTTATGCGGGCGGTGGCGTTAAGTTAGGTGAGGCATCTGAGACGCTCTATAAGTTAGCCATTAAAAATGATATCCCTGTTTGTAATACTTTGATGGGACTCGGTACTTTCCCAAGAGATCATGAATTGTCTTTAGGATTAGTAGGTATGCATGGTTTTCCAGAATCTAATTTGGCCATTGCTGGTAGTGATTTAATCATTGCTATAGGTGCTAGGTTTAGCGATAGAGTAACTGGTAATACAAAGACGTTTTCTCAATCTAGTCAAGTCGTACACATCGATGTGGATAAAACTGAGTTTAGTAAGAATATTAAAGCTGATGTGACTGTTTTAGGTCATTTGAATGATACGCTTACGAAAATTGAAAGAGCGCTGAGTGTTAAAAAACGTGATCAATGGAAATTTGCGATAGATCAATACAAACCATTGAATCAAAAATACAATGCATTTCATCCGAAAAGGATCTTTGATTCACTAAGTGAACATTTTGCTGACTCTGTTCTTTCAACAGATGTTGGACAACATCAAATGTGGGCAGCACAATATTTTAAATTTAAGAAACCAAGAACCTTCATTACATCAGGAGGTTTAGGCACTATGGGCTTTGGCTTAGGTGCAGCAATAGGGGTTTCAGTTGGGAATTTACCATCTCTTTTAGTAACTGGAGATGGTAGCTTCAGAATGAATTGTCATGAGTTAGCCACTATTTCAAAGTATAAATTACCTGTAACAGTCGTTTTATTTAATAACAGCGCACTGGGTATGGTAAGACAGTGGCAAGGTATGTTCCAAGAGGAACGATATGCTGAAACTTGTATAGATGATGAAGTAAATTATGTAGCACTTGGTCATGCTTATGGTATAAAATCTTATCAAGTGTCTACTATAGAAGAGTTAGAAGCAGTATTGGATAAACGAAATAAAAGTGAACCTTTACTAATAGAATGTATCATTGATAAAGATGAAAAAGTATTGCCCATTGTACCACCAGGACAATCTATTAGTAATTTTGTATTAGGATAGGGGAGAAATCTCCTATTTTTATTTGATTTTTTTCTATTTTAGCCATGCCGTATAAATGACACATGATATGAAGAATTTATGGACATCGATACATTTAAAAGATATGGAAGAATCATTAGCATTATATACAACAGTATTAAAGATGACAATCAGCAGTAGGATTCACCTATGGAAGGTATGGAAATTGTATTTTTAGGTGATGGCGAAACAAAATTTGAGTTAATGTACAATACTTATATAAAAGAGGTTTCTTAATGGATTCAGTAGATGAGTATATTACATACTTAAAAGAACAAAATATCGAAGTGGTAGATGGGCCTTATGCACCAAGTCCTTATGTAAAGTTTTCTTTGTAGAAGATCCTAGCGGCTATAGAATTCAATTGGTAGAACAGAAGTAAAAAAGAATTAATTCGCTCGTTTTATGATGCAAAATTCAAATGCTTTAACCTAAAAAAGTTCATGTCTAAAACATGAACTTTTTTTATTTAAAC
>JABXKX010000248.1 GCA_013619035.1 Peptostreptococcaceae bacterium | reverse complement strand
GTACATACTAATAAATGGTACACTAGAGATGACGTTAGAATGCTTTCATTCATACTAATGAAAGTGATTTATTGGACGTCAAAATTGGTTTTGAAATGAGAGGAGACAATTATGACTTATAAATTTATTAAAAATGATCTTCAGCCACCATTTGATGTGAAAGAAGACAATTTCATCATAAGAAAATTAACTGTAGACGAAGTAGAAAAAGATTTTAATGCATTGATGTCGAGTAAAGAGAGCCTTAGACAAGTTTTTAGTGTGAATGATCAGTGGCCATCAGATGATATGACGATTGAAGAAAACTACAAAGATCTAAAGATGCATCAAGATGAGTTTGATAACCGTGAAGGGTTTGCTTACACAGTGGTTAACAAAGAAGATACAGAATGTATCGGATGCATCTATATATGGCCTTGGAGCCATGGTACATATGATTCACTAGTATTTTATTGGGTGACTGATAAAGTTAAAGAGACGGGCTTTGATGAAGAACTAGGGACATACTTAGATAAGTGGTTAAAATCATTCTGGTCTTTTGAAAAGACATTATATCCAGGTCGAAATATTTCTTTGTTGGATTGGGAACGACTCGTAGAAGGCATTAAAAAAGATAAATAGAGATGACTTTGTATCAGAAACAATATGATAAAATGACTTTTATAATACTTAGAAGTTTTTGTTAAATTAGCCTGACCATTGAATAATAAAAGTAGTCGTATTGGAGGTGTTTAAATGGATATAAAATTTAAAAAATGTGAGTGGGAAGAAATCTCAAATGTAGTTGAGAGTCATTTTGTAGACAATGACATTACAGTAGATTCATACTGGGAAGATCATGTGATTAATAGTAATCATTATAAGATTATGTATGAAGAGGAGTTGATTGGTTTCTTTGCAATTTTTAATAAATCTTTGATAACTCTTTTCAATATGAATTCCAACTATGCAAAATATGCTCAGAGTGTTTTTGCAAAGATAAAGAAGTATGAACAAGTGACTAGTGCGTTTGTCAGCACCGGTGATGAGTTTCTCTTAAGTCATGCTGTTGATGATTTTGTAAAACTAGAAAAACAAGCTTACTTTTCAATCTATACAGAAAAAAATATTGAAGAAAAAAAGACATTTTTACTTGAACAGATTGATGGTAATACGGATGAATCAATTTTTAAATTGGCTCATGATTATTTTGATGAAGACATTGAAAAAATCAAAAAAGGTTTGGATTATTACAAGTTATATAAGATAAAACATGAAAATGTGTTAATCGGATTTGGTGTAGTGGAGTACGGAAGAGTCATTAAAAATATGGCAAGCGTAGGCATGTATGTAGTCGAAGAACACAGACAAAAAGGTTATGGTAGTAATATACTAAAGACGCTTCAAAACTTAGTAGAAAGTGAAGGATACATCGCTCGGTCAGGGTGTTGGTATTATAATCATAACTCAAAAAAAAGCATGGAAGCTGCTGGAGCATACTCAAAAACAAGACTTCTTAAATTCTTTTTTTAATATTAAAGGAAAAGAAGTTAGGATGTAATTGATGATTACAGGAGGCAATTGTATGATAGTAGAAAATATAATAGGTGACTTTGAATCAGATCGAATTAGATTAACTGAATCGTGTAAAGTGGAGGCTTCACGATTACAATTAATCTGTGATGCTTGGAATGAAGGGGATAAGTTATTGCTTGAGGGAGACAGTTTTGAAGATGATTATATAGAAAAGTGTTTAAAAAATGGGGATTTACCGCCAATACCAACAGCAAAAATTGATAAGTATTCTATCAAGTCAATTTATACAAAAGAAGATAATAAACTGATAGGATTTTTTGATATGTATCATGGTTACCCTAATGAGGACACATTATATATAAGTATGTTTTTAATCTCTATGGAATATCAGGGTAAAGGATACTCTAGTGAAGTGATCGAGATGTTAAAACAAGAAGCTAAGAAACATCATTTTAAGAAAATCGGTCTTGGTGTTCATTTAAAAAATTGGAAAGGATTAAGGTTCTGGTTTAAAAACGGATTTACTCAGATAAATGGGATATATGGAGATAAGGAATATTCAACTGGTAATTTTAGTTTTATCGGTCTGGAGTGTTCCTTATAGCTTCCTTCGAGATCATCTTCTTGATTATTGTCTAAGGTTTAACCCTTGAACCTTTAATGGAGAAACCTGACTTTAAAGCTATTAACAGAGTATTGGTATGCTAAAGGATAACTATCAGAGTTACAAAAAATAAAACGGCTCGCATCTCCGAAGAAATACGAGCCCGCTGTGCAAGCGTTAGTTTCTAGAGTAGTATAACACAGGATGACTGGAGAGTATAGTCTTTCTTTTTTTTTAGTTTTGGAATATGTTCATCATCAAAGTCGAATAACTATGATAGATATACCTCTATTGAGAAAACATAATATTCCGTCTATTCTCCGAGTGATATACTAAAAGAGGGAGGGACATTTATGAAGAAATGAATTTTTGGAGTCATCATCACAATTCTTGTTTTCTTATTGATTGTATAGATGGCCAGACAATAGATATTTCATTTAATTCTTAGATAGCACCATCTTTCGGTCCATTTCTTCTCTAGTGATGTTAGTCTTTTCATATAACCTCCATTATTTTTATGCGTAACAAAAGTAGACCGATTAATTCATTCATATTATCAATAAAGACAGAGTAATCTGATTCATATATTAATTTAACGTTGACCTAAGGTAAAAAAATCCAGGAAGCGAAGTCCCTGGATTCATAACTTAATCTAATATCTCTTTGTAATCAATTGAAACACTATGCTCATCACCCACTTCAAGACAGACAGCTGTTTTACCATTTAACAACGTTTCATGTTTGATCCTAAAGACAAATATATTTTGACCTTCTTTTATTGGTGTATCTTCACTCATGAAACTTCTTAATCCTTCTGCATCACCTCCAAATCTCATACCTACTGAATCCTGTTCAATTGGCGATTCATAATCAATTTTGATGTATACATATTCTTCAACTATTGACTTTTCAAGTGAATTAATCACAAACTTTTTATCTTTAAATGATGACATTTTCTTTAATGGCTCAAAATCTAAATCTGAAGAGTTTAAATCAATGATCTCATAACCATCTTCAATAACCATGATTATTTCGCCAAGATCACTTTGATAATCCGATTTTTTTACCATATTCTTTACAACAATCGATGCATCATTATAGCCCTCTACAATGCTTAGATTCTTATACTCAGGATGTTCTATTTGAACCGAATATTGAGCATATTGATATACTGACAACTCGGCTTTCCCATTTTCATCAGTAACACCAACAGGGGAATTATTCATGTAGATAACTGCATCTGCAATAGGTTCTTTTGTGTTAGCATCTTTTAATTCATATGATACAATTAAATTTCCTGACGTTATGCCTGTTTCTTTTAGTTTTGCGATTTCAGCAAGTATTTCGGCAAGTATATCGGCGTTCGCATTAACAGTTGTACTATTATCAATGTTATTTGTAATAGTGGTAGAGTTGTCATTATAAGTGTTATTACTATCATTGACGCTATTGTCTATATTATTATTTGTTATAACGACAGAACTGTCGCTGATGTCGCTTGCTGTAGTATTGTTATTCATACTGTTGTCAATATTAATATTATTGACAATACTCGTGTTATTTATGCTAAGTCCTTTTTCCTGATCCCAATCAGATTCCCATCCAAATTCCTCAACAGTAAACTTCCAAGTTAATGGGAAGTAAGTGATATTTCTAAAAATAAGAATTGGATATTCTTCAGTGCTGTTGTCTATTTGTTTGTCATTTAGACCAATATTAAAATCAGCGATCGTTGCAGTATAAGTCTTCGTTAAATCGTTATTAGCTGATAAATCTTGTTTCAATTTTTCTACTTGCGTTGTTTTATCAATTGATAATCCTGTATCAGGATTCCAATTTGTTGCCAATCCTAGTGATCTTGAAAAATTCCAAGTCATCGGGAAATATGTAATATTCTTATAAACAATAAGTGGATATGTATTTCTTTCATTGTCTATAATCTCACCACCAATTTCTACATCGAAGTCTGGTATTGCAACTTCAACTTCATTGTTTGCAAATACTGAACTTGGTAATATCATCACAGTTATCAATAGTATCATAATTAATTTTTTCATTTTACTCTCCTTATTCTACGTTAAATGTTCCAAAGCCACCAAATTCGCTAAATCTGATATGGTACCTTCCTTTTTCTAAGGTGCTATAATCTATTTTGAAATCAATATAATCCAGCAAACCATCTTCTGACTTTTGAGCAGTTCCAGTCAACTGGCCGATTGTCTTATATTCATGTTGTAACTCTACTGTATATGTTTGACCTGAAATGTTATAACCGTAGATTCTAAATATTGTTTCATCAACATATTCGTTAGCAGTCCTTCTGAATAGTTCATCATCATAGTCCAACATAATTGGATCATAAACAGTGTCCAGTTTTGATGTTTCAATATCTGGTTGATACACCGCACTTTCAACTAATGGTCTTAAGAATAAATGCTTTGATTGTTTCAACGCTTGAGCATCTACTAATTCAAACTCTAAATAATCTTGATAAGCTTTTGTGAACATTTGAGTTTGTTGATAAACAACACGACCCGTTTGATCGACTAATACAAAAGGTACATCAGATAATCCACTTTGAGAACTACTGATTTCTATTTGAACATAAACATAATCACCAGTAATTGATAACTCATTTCTGCCTCTTAAAGAGACAATCGGTTCTAGTACTGCAAGGAGTTGAGTTGTTTTTTCATTATTATGATTCTTCACAGTAATTTCATAGGTTGTATTGGGCTTTAACCCCAATCCGCTATTGTAAGAACTGTTAATGGATACCATTGGTCTATAAAATGACACGTGATTCATAGAGCCCCAACTATTTTCAACCCAATAATCTACAACATTTTCTCCCGTGTCTGGATCAATAATCTCTAGTTTACTCACATCATGGAATTCATATTCAAATAAATCACCTAACATGTTAACATCAATCATATGTTTCGATGCTTCTGCATAAACTGGATACAATTCCTTATGAGCACCGGTATAATTATTAGTGACTGAAGTATCACTTTTTTCTAACTTAATCGTTTTTGTCAAACTATTTAATAATATGAGTTCTTCATTAAATTCTTTATATCCCGTTTTTCTAATTCTAATATAAGCATTCTTTTCAGTCGGTTGATATTGCAAATTACCAATTGAATCAGAAACACCTTTAATCTCATTATTTATGTATAAGATAGCACCATCTATCGGCTTATTGTTTTGATCTACAATTATGAATGTGTTGTTTTTTTCCACTGATGTTAAACCCGTTAAGGCAGCAACCAACTCATCAATACTATTAGATGACATATTATTAATCGTTATGCTATTGTCTATAAAATTGTTTATGGTTGTCGAATAATTGTTGGTTACATTATTACTATTGTTTATGCTTTCATCAATGTTATTATTCGTAACTACAATATTGCTGTTGTTAACACCAGTAATATTAGTAGAATTGTTCATACTATTG
>JABXKX010000138.1 GCA_013619035.1 Peptostreptococcaceae bacterium | reverse complement strand
GTATAATATTGTTTTATAAATTAATATTAGCTAGGTAGTTTATTTAATTGTGCTGTCCAAAATTTCAATGAAGCTTGCATAACAGGTCCAATTAAAAATAGTGAAATAAATGAACCTACGAAAACAGGACCACCAATTAACCATCCAGTTGTTAATGCTATTATCTCAAGTAAAGTTCTAGATAGTCTAATCGATATCGAAAATCTTTCGGCTATGAATAAAGTCATTCCATCTCTAGGTCCAGCTCCTACTTTAGTTGCCACATACATTCCGGATCCAATTCCCATAAGTGCAATACCAACTACCAACAATATAATTCGTGATGTTAATCCTTCAAAAGATGGTATTAGGTTTAAATCTAAAATAATATTGATAAAAAATCCAACTAACAGTATATTTACTATACTCCCAATACTTATCCTCTTTTTTTCAAAAAAAGATGTCATTAAAACCATACCACCACCTACTATTTGAACCCATCTACCTACAGATAAATTAGTCACATTTGCTAATCCAATATGCAAAACATCCCATGTTGCTACTCCTAGTCTTGCTTTAATCATCACTGCAACTCCTAAAGCCAAAACAAATATTCCTAATACAAATACTAAAACTTTAATAATATAACTAAAGTTCATTCCTACTGGATTATTTGTTAATTCATAATTCTTTTTTTCCAAACACATCACCCTATTTCTAAGTTTTTCATCATCTTTTATTTTACTCTTGTTTTAAATTTTTTGCATTTCCTGATTGACTTTCGCTATCAGATTTTCCATGAGTTCTTCAATATTTCTGCTTAGTATGACGATATCATCCTTTTTTGCATCATTGATGTGAACCCCAGCTGAAACTGTGATATTACACAGCCATTTTGAACTAAGACGCAAGGCCACATGGCGAGCCATTTCATCTTCTTTATGACCTGTAATACAGATTACACTGGCACTTGCCGAATCGCTGTCGTCTCCTGTCAGACTTTTTCTTGGAACCGCAACTGCAACTGCACCAATATGAGGCACATCTCCGCCAAAAATACATAGGGAAACATCCTTACCGCAAAACAATGCATGGAGACATACTTGGTACTTTCCCTCCCCAGCATTCAAAGAAATTTCTTTCATTCCAGTTTCCTCCTTTATGATAAAATCACCCTAATTTACTGTCTTTTCACATCCATGTGTAAATGTATAAAGTATAATTAGTGCAACTATAAAAAATATAGATACAGAATGGATTGTACGATAACCCTCAGCTCCAGCTATACGTCCCAGAATTGGTGTTCCCAGTGCCATACCCAAATTCATGAAAGATAGAACCATTGCATTTGTTGTTACTTCTTTTTCCTTGTTTTCTGATAATAAAATAAGAAAAAGAGTAAGAATTGTAGCAATCATGAAGAAGGTTGTCATCATTCCGCTTATGAATGCATCCCATCTTCTATTTTTATAGGTTAAAAATCCTTTATTGTAGACTTATATGACACTGCTATTTTTTTAATAGTGCTGGGATTGGTGGAATCTGATCTAATTTTTCAATTTCTTCCGGATTTATTTTAAATCTTTTATCATACTGTTCTGGATCAGTAATGTTTTCACCCTCTGTGCTTCTCCATGAGAATTTACATGTATCACATAGGTATACTTCCCATTCATCACCCACTGGTGATTTTACCATTACGCTTACTAACTCTGAATCACATCTAGGACATTTCATTATTTGTTTCCTCCTTCTTTAACTAAATCTCGAATAATTGCCGACCACTTCTCTAGCCCAATTGGAGTTCCTATAAGTTCGGTATCTCTGCCAAAATCAGGAGCAACTGGTGTTGTTGCATCAATAACTAATTTTGTATGCATTCCTGCTGGTTCAGAAGATGGGTCAAGTGGGTTTCCTGGAGCATATGGAACTTTGAATACGTCTTTATCTGGACGCACACGAGTTGTAAGAGCCCACATAACTTGTTCAAGGTTGAAGGGATCAACAAATTCATCTACGATAATAACAATCTTTGTAAATGACATTCCATGAGGTGTAGAAAGAAGTCTCATTGCAACAGCTTTTCCATATCCTCCAAAACGGGATTTTGTAGATACAATTGCACCAATACCATGTGTATACATAGCATTTACTGCTTGCACTTCTGGGAAATCTCGCTTTATTTGATCATAAAGAGGAATACTTGTGTTAAGTGCCATTAAGTAGTCAATCTCTGTCCAAGGCATTCCAAGGTACAAGTTTTCAAATATAGGATTTTTACGATGTGTAATTTTTGTAATTTTTATAATTGGTTGAAGACGTGAACCAGAATAACTTCCTGGGAATTCACCAAATGGTCCTTCTATTTCTCTTACACGTGGTTCAATATATCCTTCGAGTACGATTTCTGAACGAGCTGGAATATCAAGATTGCTGTTTTCTGCTTTTATAAGTTCGATTGGTTCTCCTTTAAGAGCACCAGCAAAATCATATTCTGATTGCGCATATGCAATTGGTGTACTAGCCATAAAGCTTAAAACTGGATCATTACCAAGGCAGATTGCGATTGGAAGTTTTTCATTTTTTTCTTCAGCCTTTTTAACGTGAATTCCAATATCGTGGAATGGCATTGGCTGAATTGCAACTTTGTCTTTTCCTTTTACTTGAATACGGTATATTCCGCAGTTTTGCTCATCATAGTTGTCTGGTCTGTTAGGATCTCTCGTAACTATAAGTGCTTTTGAAAGATAGAATCCAGCATCAAATTCATTAATTCTAAATAATGGAATTACATCGAAAAGGTTAATGCCCTCTTCTATTACTACTTCTTTCACCGGAGCATGGTTTTTGTCAACCCAAACTGGTTTTACTGGATATTTACTCCAAAGTTCCTTTAATTTAAAAAATTGATCTTTAACTGGCGTATCTTTAGGCATATTCAACATTAATGCATGGTTTTGCCAAGATCCATGAACGTTAAGTACAACTGGATTTTTGTATCCTTTAATATTTTCTACAAGAACTGCTGGTGCACTTTTCATATCTGGTGCACAACGTCCGATTGCACTAAGGTCTGGTTCTGGCATAACCTCATCTTTTATTCTAACTAATTGTTTTTCTGATTCTAATAGTTCTAAAAATTCTCTTAAGTCTCTGTAAGCCATTTTATTACCTCCTGGTTTATTATAAAAAAATATCTGCTACTTGTTTAAAATAGAAAAATATCTGTTCTACATCATTGTTATACCTTTATGGTATATATATCTACTTTTCTTCCAATCCATCCCACCGTTTTAAATCTGGAAGAATGATACCAAGTTGATCCACTGTTCTATATGCAATATGATTTACTATGTCATCTATTGTTTTTGGATGGTTGTAGAATGCTGGCATTGGTGGCAGAATGTTGGTTCCCATGCGAGATAATGCCAGCATATTTTCTAAATGAATTGTGTTAAGCGGTGTTTCCCTTGTTAAAAGAATTAGTTTTCTTCCTTCCTTCAAGATAACATCTGCTGCGCGTGAGACAAGATTATCTGCAAGTCCTATACGAATAGATGCAAGTGTCTTCATGCTGCATGGTGCAACAATCATGGCATCTACTTGAAATGATCCACTTGAGATTTTTGCTCCAAGATCAGCTGTTTCATATGTGAAGTCTGCAAGTTGTTCTACTTCTTCTGTACTATGGTTTGTTTCTGATTCTATTGTTTTTCTTCCCCAGTTGGATACGATAAGATGCGTTTCTACTTCTTTAACGTCTTTCAAAATTTCTAAGATACGGATTCCTAAAATTGCTCCCGTTGCTCCTGTAATTGCCACTATAACTTTCAATGTTTCACCTCTTTCCTTTGATTTCATGTCTCATTATACATTTAGAACAAAAGTATTGAAAATATCAATAAAGTATGTTTATAATACCTTAAAGGTATAACAGAAAGGAAGGAAATATTATATGGATATTCGTCAACTAAAATACTTTGTAGTAATTGTGGAGGAAGGCAATATTACAAAAGCAGCAGAGCGTTTGTTCATGGCACAGCCACCGCTTTCTAGACAACTAAAATTAATGGAAAATGAACTGGGAGTTATTCTTTTTGATCGGACAAACAAAAAAAACATGCTGCTTACTCCACACGGCAAAGTTTTTTTAAAAAATGCCAAGAAAATACTTCGCAATATGGATGAAGCTATTACTGAAGTACAAGAATTGGGTCAACACATGACTGAAAAATTATCAATTGGTACCACCATCTACTGCTCCGAAATCATGATTCCTGTTTTAAAGAATTTCTGTGAAAAATACCCCTTCATTGTTCCGGAAATCCATGAAGGAAGTATATCTCATCTCATAGATTTATTGAAAAACCATACCATTGAAGTAGCTATTTCAGCACTCCCTTTTGATATCGAAGGGTATGTTACCAAAGAACTCCAACCTGATACCTGTGTTTTAGTTACTTCACCAGCTTTCCAATGGGCGAAAGAATGTATTTCCCTTGAAGAAATTTCACAGATTCCACTTCTGCTTCTTAATTCCCCAGATTCAAACAGCTTATATGAAAGAGTCCTAATGGAATTCGAAAAAAGAAAACTAAAATTAAATGTTTCTTGTGTATGTCACGACTCGGGCCTGCTGTTAAACATGATGTTAAGCAATTTTGGTGCAACCATTATGCCTAGATCCATGGTTAATAATAGACGAATCGAATTTATGCGTGTCATTCCTATTAAAAATGACCCTTGGGCAACAAATGCAAATTTAATTTGGCGTAGTGAAGGATATATTTCCTCAACATTGAAAGAATTTATTAAAAATTTTGAATTATAGTGTTCAATAATAACTACTAAAAAATAGACAACTATCCTAACCCCCTGTGAAGGGCAAACGCATATATGATTTTAGGGTGTAGTCCTTCTATTTTTGTGGATTAACACTTATAATTTACTAAGTAAAACAAAAGAATAAAGAGGAAAATTACTATAAACCAAACATGTTTGATATAGAAAGTACAATATTTGATGCATTCAATGAGGTCGAATACCTCAGAGGAGATAATAAACAACATAAGTTTATAGATTTAATAGGAGTATTTGTGCCATAACAAGCGGTGCAGAGTCTTGAAATGCATTTTAGGGGTTTGGAAAAACCCGTGAAGAATGGTTAAGAAAATATTTTGAACTTATTAATGGTATCCCATCTCAGGATACTTTTAATAGAGTATTTTCAGCAATAAATCCAACTGAGCTTCAAAAATGTTTTAATGAATTAATGAGAAGTTTAGCTAATTTAGTAAAAGGTGAAATAGTATCTATCGACGGAAAAACTTTAAGAGGTTCATCATGTAATAGTTCAGGTCAAAAAGCAATTCACATGGTTAGTGCATGGGCAAATGTAAATCAATTAGTTTTAGGTCAAATCAAATGAAATAACAACAAGTCTTAAATTACTTGAACTATTAGAGATTGAAAATACAGTAGTTACAATAGATGCCATAGGAACACAAAAGAAAATCAAAAATCACTTCATGATAACGTTGAACTATTTTTTGAATCATTAATAAAAGCTGAAATAAATGATATTGAATTTAAACACCACACTACTAGAG
>JABXKX010000418.1 GCA_013619035.1 Peptostreptococcaceae bacterium | reverse complement strand
GTTTATAAATATCTTGATTTATTATTCAAAGACAGCAATACTTTTATTCGAAATGTCGGTATTATTGAAGATACAACCATTATTTGGAACTATCCGCCTGAAAGCAATAGTATGGCCATCGGCACCGATCTAAGTAAAATTGAGGGTCAAAAAGATATGATTCTAAAAGTTAAAAATGAAGGCATCAGTATCATGCAAGGTCCCGTTCAATTGGTACAAGGTGGTATTGGTTTCATCATTAGACTGCCACTGATTCGAGAGGAAGTTTATTTTGGTCAAATCAGTATTGTTTTTGATGGGGATCAGTTTTATAATTTCCTCAGTGATTTAGAAGAGCAGTTTAAGGTCTATTTAAGAATAAACACTGAGACGGATATTGTTTATTCAAGGAAATATGAACACGATAGTAGAGATTTGGAATTTAATCTCTCAAATGATTTTTTCTCTTGGGATATTTATATCCAGCCATCTGACGGATGGAGTCAAGGAACCTTCTGGTTTACTTTAATACCATTTTCAATTATTGTTTTCTCTGTTTGGATTGGATTTAAATTTTATACACTTTATATGGATACAGCATTTAATAAACACAATGCCAATCATGATTCTTTAACAGGACTTTACAATCGACATTATCTCTATAAATATTCGGATGGTTTGTTTAAAATCGCAAAAATCAATCAGTACAACATTGGTATTATCGTGATTGACATTGACCATTTCAAATTAATAAACGATACCTATGGGCATAAATCCGGTGATGAAATCCTGATTAATTTTGCTAATAAAATGAAACTGGAACTAAGAGCAGGTCAGGAAATATTTAGAATCGGCGGTGATGAATTCGTTATTATTCTTGAGAACATAACAGATAAAGCATTACTAGATTCTATTGCATTAAGATTTAAAGAAACGATTAAAAACTATAGCATTTTGGAAGAGCCTAAAATATCCATCAATATATCTATTGGTACTTCTATGTTTCCTACAGATGGCGCTAATCTTGATGTTTTATATAATATAGCAGATGAACATATGTATACCGATAAAACTAATAATCCTTAGGGGTTATTTTTTATATTTAAATTTAATTGTAACAATTACATTTTTGGTATTGATTTAATATACAATGTATACTATAATAGTCTTGTAAAACACATACGGCGGTTCAATATATGACAAGATTAGTAGGAAAATCCGCTCCAGATTTTAAATTAAATGCCGTAACAGGTGATGGAAAAGATTTTGTAGAAGTTAAGTTAGAAGATTACAAAGGTAAATGGTTGGTATTATTTTTCTATCCATTAGATTTTACATTTGTATGCCCAACAGAAATTACGGGTTACTCTAAACACATTGAAAAATTCAAAGCACTTGGTGCTGAAGTGGTTGGTGTGAGTGTTGATTCAGAACATTCTCATAAAGCTTGGATCAATGGTGATTTAGGGCCTATCAACTTCCCATTGGCATCTGATATGACTAAAAAAGTATCAGAGGACTACGGTATTCTAATAGAAGAATCCGGTATTGCTTTAAGAGGATTATTCATCATCAATCCTGATGGTGTATTACAGTACTCTGTTGTTCATGACTTGAATGTCGGCAGATCTGTAGATGAAACATTAAGAGTTTTACAAGCTCTTGAAACTGGTGGTCTTTGCCCTGTTGATTGGGAAGAAGGCGACGCATTATTATAAGCCCACTAATATTAAGTCTTTTCTTAATATAACACTATATTAATACAACCAAAATTATTACAATCCGGAAAAAGAGCTGTGACAGTGTCACAGCTCTTTTTCTATTCTTCTTCCCAGGCCATTGCTCTTTGAACAGCTTTATGCCATTTTTTATAACGTTTTTCTTTTTCTTCTTCTACCATCTGCGGATTGAATACTCTACCCACTTCATCATTTGATTTGATTTCATCAAGTGTTGACCAAAATCCAACTGCCAACCCAGCCAAATAAGCTGCACCAAGTGCTGTTGTTTCCGTCACCTTAGGTCTAATGACTTGTTTGCCAATAATATCTGATTGGAACTGCATTAAGAAATTATTCACCACCGCACCACCATCTACCCGAATGGTATTAAGTGGCATCTCTGCATCTGATGTCATGGCTTCCATTACATCTCTAGATTGGTATGCAATTGATTCAAGTGTTGCCCGAATCAAATGATTTTTATTCGCACCTCTTGTCAGTCCAACAATCGTACCTCTAGCATACATATCCCAATAAGGTGCACCTAGTCCTGCAAAGGCTGGCACCATATAAACGCCATTGGTATCCTCTACTTTATTGGCAAAATACTCACTATCCTCTGCATCTGTAATCAAACGCATTTCATCTCTTAACCACTGGATGCTTGCTCCGCCAATAAATATTGAACCTTCTAAAGCATATGTAACTTTACCATCGATTCCCCATGCGATGGTGGTTAACAAACCATTCTTTGAATGAATTATCTGATCTCCTGTATTCATCAACATAAAACAGCCTGTACCATATGTATTTTTAACATCCCCAGGTTCAAAACAAGTCTGTCCAAATAGTGCGGCTTGTTGGTCACCAGCAATACCCGCTATAGGTATTCTTGCGCCTCCAAATGTATTTTCATCGGTTGTACCGTAAACACAACTTGAAGGTTTAACCTCTGGTAACATCGATTTAGGAATATTTAAAATGTCTAACATTTTATCATCCCACTGAAGTGTTCTGATATTAAACATCATTGTACGTGACGCATTGGTATAATCTGTTACATGTACTTTGCCTCTTGTTAGATTCCAGATAACCCAAGTATCAATGGTTCCAAATAGAAGCTCTCCTTTTTCAGCTTTTTCTCTAGCACCTTCTACATTGTCTAATATCCATTTGACTTTTGTACCTGAAAAATAAGCATCTAAAACAAGACCGGTCGTTTCTTTTACATAGTCTTCTAAACCAGCTTTTTTAAGCTCATCCACAATTTCTGCTGTTCTTCTACACTGCCATACGATGGCATTATAAATGGGTCTGCCTGTCTCTTTGTCCCATACAACAGTGGTTTCTCTTTGATTGGTAATACCGATTGCTGCTATTTCATCAGGTCTAACACCTGCGGTTTCCAACACTTCTCTTGCCACACCAGATTGTGATCCCCAAATGGCCATCGGATCATGTTCTACCCAACCTGGTTTAGGATAAATTTGTGTGAATTCTTTTTGAGCGACTTCTACGATTTGACCTTGATGATCAAATAGTATGGCTCTAGAACTGGTTGTGCCCTGATCAAATGACAATACATACTTTTTACTCATATCTTCCCCCTAAATAGACCAAAGTGATACATTGCTTGTTGAAACGCCTATGGCGCCAACTTTCAAACTATTGATAACGTCTTCTTTATCCATAATCAAACCACCTGAAATAACAGGTGTTCTCGTTTCTTCAATAATCAATTTTGTTGCTTTATGAAGTGCACCTGGCAGAACTTCTACTGCATCAGGATTACATTTTTCTACTAACCGGATACCGGATTTCAAATTTTTACTGTCCAATAAAAATAATCTGAGAATAGCAAATAATCCAAGTGATTTCGCTTCCGATATCAAACGACTATGCGTTGTAATAATACCGGTAGGATTAAAGACTTGTTTTATGTATTTCAGTCCTGCTACATCAGACTTAATACCTTGTATCAAATCCATATGAACAAATACCAACTTCTTTTGTGCTTGAAGTTCTGTTATTTTAGCACCCAGTTCACTTATTTCACCACCGAGGATAAAAAAGACTTCACAAGGTGATTGTGAAATAATAGTATCGGTGTTGATGGCACCTATAATTGGATGTTCAATTAATCGATCAAATAGTGTCATTTTTACCTCTATTTCATAATATGTTTGACGAGTTTTAATTTATTCTTATAAGGCGGATAAACTAATTTCAAATCAAAGGCATTGGTTTTTTTGATCACACTTTTCTGATGTGAAAAAGTGTAAAAACTATACTTACCATGATAAGCACCCATACCAGAATGTCCTACGCCACCGAATGGTAAGTGTGGCGAGATAATATGAGTGATGGTATCATTAACTGCTACGCCACCTGATGATGTTCTTGTTAATACTTCACGTTCTACTTTTTTACTTTGGGTAAATAAATAAAGTGCCAATGGTTTAGCATGGCTGTTAATCTCTTCAATCACTTGATTCAGATCACAATAAGTCAAAATTGGCAGGATAGGTCCAAAGATTTCATCTGCCATGACCGGATTGTACCAAGTCACATTTTCGAGTACTGTGGGTTCAATAAACAACGTCTCAGCATCCATTTGACCACCCGTAAACACTTTATCTTCCTCTATAAGCATTTTCAACCGGTCATAGTGTTTTTGAGATACAATACGTCCATAATCAGGGCTATTAATAACCGATTCTCCATAAAAGGCTGTGATGTGTTTTTTAAGAGCCATCTTAAATTGAACGGCTATTTTTTCATGAACATAAACATAATCTGGTGCAATACAGGTTTGTCCTGCATTTAAAAACTTCCCCCATGCGATGCGTTTTGCTGCCAACTCAATATGTGCTTTCTCATCAACTATCGTTGGGCTTTTGCCACCAAGTTCCAAAGTGACCGGTGTTAAGTGTTCCGCTGCTGCTGCCATCACAATTTTTCCGACAGCCACACTGCCAGTGAAGAATATATAATCAAAGTCACTATGGATCAGTTCTGATGTGATTTCTCTACCACCTGTGACAATATCAATATACCGATCATCAAACACTTCTTTTATCAGTTTTACAGTCACCGCTTCTGTATGCGGTGTATCGCTTGATGGTTTTAGAATAACCGTATTGCCTGATGCGATTGCACCAATCATCGGTTCTATCAATAATTGGAACGGATAATTAAATGGTCCAATTATTAAAACCGTGCCGAAGGGTTCATATGTCAGCATACCTTTTGAACCTATTTGATGAAATGGCATTTGTCGTTTTTTTGGTTTCATCCAAGATTTTAAATGTTTAAGTGTATAAGAAATAGATTCCAATAAAAAACCAATCTCACTGGTATACGCTTCAAATCCAGGTTTTCTTAGATCCTGATACAACGCCTCCATAATTTCATTTTCATATTTTTTAATACCATCTCTTAATTTCTCTAATTGACCCATTCTAAATCTTAAAGACTTTGTATGTCCTTCATGGAAATAGGTTTGTTGCTTATCTATCATTTCCGAGATCATGAGCGCCTCCTTATATTAGATGACAAGATTTTTCAATTAAATCTATTAATTCTTTGATGTCATCTATGGTTGATTTGATGGTTAAAAAGTAATAATTTTCTGTGCCTTGTTTCTTGGATTCAACAATGCCTGCTAACCTTAAAGTCTTTAGATGATGTGATATCGCAGGTCTAGACAAAGGCACCAATCCACTTATTTCTGTTACATTTAATTTATCACACCTGCCTAATTCCGTGATAATGAGTTGTCTGTTTTCATCTGATAAAACAGAAAATATAGGTGCCATTTGATTAAACTTTTCTAAGGTACTTTGAATATCTTCTTCTGTAATATAATCTTTATTCATACACACCTCCGTTTATAGG
>JABXKX010000197.1 GCA_013619035.1 Peptostreptococcaceae bacterium | reverse complement strand
GTAATAGTATTTACAAAATTAAATTTTTTCTTTTGGTTCATAATGTGTATGAAGTAACTCATGAGCTTTTTTACCATATGGTTTACCAAGATACTCTTCATAAAGTTTTAGAACTTCAAGATTTTCATGAGATTTTCTCTTCGCTTTACCAGCATCTTCTTTATAGATAGCCTCGCGACGTTTTTCAATAATACTCATATCGCCATGATGATAAGGTTGTCCACCACCACCAATGCAGCCACCAGGACAAGCCATAATTTCTATTGCATGGAACTTTGATTTACCTGATCTAATATCTTCAAGTAGCTTTCTAGCATTTCCTAAGCCGTGAGCAATTCCAATATTTAAAGTAAGATCTCCAACTTGAACAGAGGCTTCTCTCAATCCTTCCAAACCACGGAGTGCATGGAAATCTACTGATTCAAGTGTTTCACCTGTAATCCATTCATATGCAGTACGTGTTGCTGCTTCAATTACACCACCTGTAGCACCAAATATAATTGATGCACCTGTAGACTCACCAAGCATATGATCAAAATCAGAATCTTCAAGATTTGCAAAGTCTATTCCAGCTTCTTTTAACATAGTTGCGAATTCTCTTGTTGTGATGACAACATCAACATTATTGGTATCGTCTTTTGTCAATTCAGACCTTGCTGCTTCTGCTTTTTTAGCAACACATGGCATAATTGAAATGACTTGAATTTTCTTCGGATCCAATTTCTTCTTCTCTGCATAATATGTCTTAGCAATTGTACCAAACATAATTTGAGGAGATTTACACGTTGATGGGATATCTAACATATCTGGGAATTGATGTTCAAAGAACTTAACCCATGCAGGACAACAAGATGTTAACATCGGCAATGTACCACCATGTTGAATTCTATGAACCAATTCAGAAGCTTCCTCCATAATAGTAAGGTCAGCACCAAAATCTGTATCAAATACGCCATCAAAGCCCATTTTACGAAGAGCTGCTGCTAACTTACCAGTAGAAATTTCTCCTGGTTCCATGCCAAATTCTTCACCAATAGCCACACGAATAGCAGGAGCTACTTGCACAACTGTATGAATGTCTTCATCTGCTAGTGATTGCCAAACTTTTCTTGTATAATTTACTTCTGTTAATGCAGCTGTAGGACAAACTGCAACACATTGTCCACAGAATGTACATGAAGAGTCTGCCATATCCATATTGAAAGCAGGTCCAACAAATACATCAAATCCACGATTTACTGCTGATAAGATATTACATGTTTGAACATCGTTACACATGGTTTCACAACGTCTACACATAACACACTTATTTGGATCTTTAACAATAGAATAACTTGATTCGTCTTTTTCGTATTGCATCATTTGACCTTCAAAACGTATTTCTCTTACGCCAAGATCGCCTGCTAATTTTTGTAAATCACAGTCTAGATTTTTGGGACATACCAAACAATCCTTCGGATGATTAGACAATAAAAGTTCAACAGCCATACGTCTAGCATTAATCGCTTGTAACGAATCTGTTCTAACTTCCAACCCTTCATAAACTAACTCTGAACACGCAGTAACTAGTGTTGGACGACCTACCGCTTCTACCATACATACACGGCATGAAGAAACTTGATTAACAATACCAAAGCCTTCTAAGTTTAAATGGCATAAAGTAGGAATGTTAACATTGATTTCTTTTGCTGCTTCTAAGATGGTAGTACCTGCAGGTACTTTTAATTCAACATCATTTATCTTAATATTTACAAAATCCATCATACCCTCCTATGGCTTCACTACGGCATCAAATTTACATGCATCGTAACATGCGCCACATGCAATACAAGCATCTTGATCGATGACATGCATTTCTTTGACTTTGCCTGATATACAGTCGACTGGACAAACTCTTACACAAGCCGTACATCCTATACATTTTTCATTTATAGTATATTTAGCTAATGCTTTACATGTACCGGTTAAACATTTTTTATCATTGATATGTGCTTCATATTCATTCATAAAGAAATGCATCGTACTCAATACAGGATTCGGAGCAGTTTGACCTAAACCACAGAGTGATGATCCTTTTATCATATTACCTAATTCCTTTAATTTAACAAGATCTTCTGGTACACCATCACCTTCACATATTCTTTCAAGAATTTCATACATTCTCTTGGTACCGATGCGACATGGCGTACATTTACCACAGGATTCATCCTGAGTAAAATCTAAATAGAATTTAGCGATATTAACCATACAGTCTGTTTCATCCATAACAATCATACCACCAGAACCCATCATTGATCCGATGCCTTTTAGTGATTCATAATCAATTGGTGTATCTAAATCTTCTACAGTAATAACACCACCAGATGGTCCACCTGTTTGAACAGCTTTAAATGCTTTACCATCTAAAATACCACCACCGATATCATATATAATTTCTCTCAATGTAGTGCCCATTGGAACTTCTACTAAACCAACATTACTAACTCTTCCCGCTAATGCAAATACCTTTGTACCTTTAGATTTTTCTGTACCTATACTATTGAACCACTCTGCACCTTTTAACATTATTGATGGTATATTCGCGAATGTTTCAACGTTGTTAACACAAGTTGGCTTTCCATTTAATCCGCTTGCTGCAGGATAAGGCGGCTTTTTAGTAGGTTCACCTCTAGAACCTTCAACTGAATGAATTAACGCCGTTTCTTCACCACATACAAATGCGCCAGCACCTAACTTCAGTCTAATTTTGAAGGAAAAATCTGAACCAAATATATTATCTCCCAACAAACCATTTTCATATGCTTGTTCTAAAGCAATTTCTAATCGATGAATCGCAAGCGGATACTCAGCACGGATATAAATAATTCCCTGTGAAGCACCAATACCATAACCAGCTAAAGCCATCGCCTCTAACACACTATGTGGATCACCTTCAAGAATTGAACGGTCCATGAATGCACCGGGATCCCCTTCATCTGCATTACATATGATATATTTCTGATCGGCTTCATTTTTTGCAGCCAATTCCAATTTTAGACCTGTCGGGAATCCACCACCACCACGGCCTCTTAGATTACTATCTTTTATTACTTTTATAACGTCACTTGGTGACATAGATGTAACGGCAGTACCAAGAGCTTCATATCCTTGGAATGCTATGTATTCGAAAACATCTTCAGGATTAATCAAACCACAATTCCTGAGTGCAATTCTGTATTGTTTCTTATAAAAATTCATTCTAGAGTGTTCTGAAATCTTTTCATCAGTTATCGGCTCATTAAATAATAACCGATCAACCACTCGTCCTTTTACAACATGTTCTGCTATAATTTCTTCAGCATCTTCAGGTTGTACTTGAACATAAAATACATTATCTGGATGTACTTTAATAATTGGGCCTTGTCCACAGAAACCAAAACATCCGGTTTTAACAACATCTATTTCTTTATCATATCCTTGTTTTACAAGTTCTTTGTTCAGGTTATCTATTAACTCATCAGATTTAGAAGCGATACAACCTGTACCACCACAGACCATGATGTGACTTCTAACATTATTCATTTCAAACCTCCTTAAGCTTTGTCAAAAGATTTAATCAGTATGTGATTGTCCACCATTTTTCCATTTAAAATATGCTCTTCGACTATTCTTGTAGCAGTTTCCTTATCAACATTTCCATAAAGAATTGGTTCTTGATTAGGCATATTCAACTGAACTGTTGGTTCACTATGACAAAATCCAAGACATCCGACTTGAACAAGCTTAACATTTTCAAGGTTATTAGATTGAACTGCTTCCATTAATGCCTGTAATGTTTCTCTCGCACCTGCAGCTATACCACAAGTAGCCATACCTACCATCAACTCAATAGTATCACCAGCATTTTCACCAGTTTCTCTTAAATTAACTTTTTTGATTGAATCTTCTCTTAATTTAATTAATTCATCCAGTGATTTAATCTTCATTATTCTGCCGCCTTTCTATAAGTTTCAATGATACCCGGCACATCTTCAACTTTCACATGTCCGTAAACTTTCTCACCAATAACTACGACTGGAGCTAAACCACATGCGCCTACACATCGAATATCTTTAAGTGTAAACAGTTCATCTTTAGAAGTCTCTCCATTACCAATTTCTAATGCCTCTTTAAATTTATCAAATATCGGTTCAATACCTTTAACATAACAGGCAGTACCTGTACAGATATTTATAACATATTTACCGACTGGCTTTGTTGTAAAGTAAGAATAAAAACTTACCACACCAAACACTTTAGCACCTGATACATTTAATTTTCTACCTATATATAACTGAACTTCTCTAGGTAGATAACCAAAGATATTCTGTGCTTTATGTAAGACTTGAATCAAGACAGATTCATTAGCAACTGTAGTTGCTATAAATACATCTAATGCTTCATAACCTTCCTTGGGTAAATCTGGTACACTTATTGTCGCCATTTGAGCTTCAGGCTTCATTGAATAACACCATCCTTTCATATTCATCAATATCTTCACCATTTTCTTTAGATACCCCAAACTAAGTAAGAATAATCTCTCAAGATTGTTAATTAATTTACAGTATATTTCAATTGTACACCAAACCTGTATAATTTTCAGTAATTTTCAGAATATTCAGATTCTTAAAATCAAAAAAAATGCCGAAGCATTTATTAAATTTTTACTCTTGCCGTGCCATATACACCTATTAAAATGAGTACACTACCGACGATCTTAATCATACTAAAAGATTCATCTAGAAATACTACACCAGCCACAATTGCGATAATTGTAGTTAAATTTGCGAGTACAGATGCCTTTGAGGCCGGCACATGAGATAAGACGTAATTGATTAAGAAAAATGCAAACACTGAAGATAGTATTCCCAAATACAATAATGGACCGATTAGCTTAAGTGATATCAATGGTTTGAGATAAGCTGATACTGTACCTGATTGAAAGGCATTAAACAGTCCTATTATATTAAAGAATATTGCACCCACACACATCATGACATAGGTAATTTCTAGTGAAGAGTATTCTTTTGAAGCATGTCTTGATAGAACTTGATAAAAAGCTGCCGAAAGAACAGCACCTAATAAGAAAAGTGTACCTTTTAGACTATCAAGTGTAAACGTTACATCAGAATTCATAACCAAAACACCTATTACGGATAAAATCACAAATGTAAGCTGTAGTTTATTAGTTTTTTCCCTTAAGAAGAAAACAGCAAATAAAGTAACAACAACAGGTATAAATGCAATCATGACACCTGCTTGTGATGAGGATGAATACTTAATACCGAATGTTTCAAATGTAAAATAGAATATGGGCTGAAATAAGGAAACTAATAGTAAAGCTTTAATTGATTTGCCCTTTAAATTGATTTTAATGACTCCCGTTAACATCATAACAGTAAGTCCAAGCACTGCTAATAAAAATCTTAATCCTAGTAAATGAAAGACATCATCAAAACTTTCAATAGCAACTTTTGTAAATAGGAAAGATAATCCGAATATTGCAAATGGAACAATACCAATTATCATTGGATTTATTTTTTTCATATGACCACCCTTTCCTTTCTAAGGATAGACCAATTTAAT
>JABXKX010000581.1 GCA_013619035.1 Peptostreptococcaceae bacterium | reverse complement strand
GGCCTATATACATAAATATCATATTTTGCTTCTTTGATGTATTTTTTTGCATTACCTCTTTTTTTATAGGTAATGACTACTTTTTCTGGTGGTAAATCTGTATTGGTAATAAAGAAAAAAAATGATAATCCGCACTCGATAAAAGTGATAGTTGAACTCTATCTTTTCAGGTTTAATCCCACGAGAAACAACAAATCTTCTTTCCGCATCCCAATTTTTAAGTTTGGTAACTAGCTCAATTGTCTCTCAACTTTCTTTACCTTCAACGTAAGGATTATGTGAATCTGTCACTTCTCGCACGAGTGTAGGGTAGGCTTTAGCTTTAAATACTTGCAATTAAAAGACTATATGGTATGAATAATCTCTTCATTAGCATGACAGTACCAGGTACCATTTGTTAAAATATAATAATTAATGATTATTACACTTCGTTTTGAAGTACTTTTCATATTAGATAAAAAGTGGGTAGTTACTGGTGTGTCCACACATGTGGAGACTGTTGTGAAGTTAAAACAATCATAATAATCAATTGAAAATATAGTATTCAAATAATGAGTAGAAGTTATTTCTACTCATTTGTTTTTGTGCAAATTTGATATAATATGTAAGTGTATTACAATACTCAAATAGGTGATAATTATGTAATATCTACTATTTTTCTTCTCTACTATTTTCAAGCCATGCTTGATCTGGTTTAAATCGAAGGATTAATTCCATTAATGTCCCCACTAACACAAGTGCAGAAAGTGTTAAGACAAACCTCAATGAAGCAAAGGCTACTCCTAGAAATTTTATTTCTACCATGAGCTGAGGTATTTTCAGTGCAGCCCATGATCCTAAGAATATGACCATATTTGTGATGCTAGCGCCCTTACGAAGCAACGATGCAGTCAGTGGGAATGCCACATATAAAGGTCCAGTTGGCAATGTACCAAGTGCCACTGAAAGTGCAGCCCCTTTAATCCCAGAACCACGACCAAGCCACTTCTGAATTTTGTCTTTCGGTATCCAAATTTCCATTAATCCCATCAGTATAAACACTGGAGGTATAATTAGAACCATTTCTTTGAAGTAATCCAAGGTCACTTGTGATGAACGCACAGCTACATCAGTACTCCATATCGCCAAGCCTATAAACACAAAGGTAATAAGAATGGGGAACTTAAATTTTCTTATCAAATTCATCACAGAATCCCCCCCATAATACTTGCTATGATTAATGCCGCAACAAATCCTAATCCATTACGTAACAATGTGAATTTCTTGCCCAAAGTTTTAATTTCCATAGGCGCTGTCACAACACCAACCATAACCAACGTTGTGACAAATGCCGATATAGTCATAACTGTTGCACCGGAGCGCATAAGTGATCCTGCTAGTGGAAATGCCACTAGGGAGGGGATCAGTGTTACAGCACCAATTACCGATGCAACCAACGTTGCTATAACTCCTGCCTCTTCACCTACCAATCGTGAAATTGTTTCAGGCGTTAAAATCCCCAAGGTTAACCCTACAATACCCAGCACAGTCAACAGAGTTGGTGCTGTTTTAAGGAATGCTTTCCATGCAATTTTAAGCGCTTTTTTAGTTTTTTCCTTACTCTTGATAAAAGACATTACTAAGCAAATGGTCAACAAACCGTACATAGTAATAATGATCATTCAACTCACCTTCCTATTCTTTTATCTTTATTTGTATACCCATTAGTCTTGCACCTGAAGTTGTTTCCATTGATAATAAAGCTGGTTCAGTAATGAACACTTGATTTTCTTTAATAATGGAAGATTCATCATTTTTTCTCAAAAGCACTTCACCTTTAACAACATAAAACATGACAAAAGAGTTCATCTGACACTCTGGAATCTTTCCGCCTTCTTCAAGAACAATCACACGTGTTTTAAATAGATCATTTTGATAAAATACATTTACATTTCTATTTTCATAACCTTCTGCTTTAAAGTTCATTAAATCGAATATATCCATTTGTATTCATCCTTTCCATAAATAATGTGTACTCTTTAGCTCTTTAACATATCATTACCCTATTCTAAATATGAGAATCAAGGATTAAAAATTAACAACAATTGTTCCTTAAAAAAAACATAAAATCGAACTATGCTTTTCTGTCATTTTTTATTACTAAGAAAAGTTTATTTGAGAGTTAGGTTTAAAGTCTTGAAAATACTACCCGCAAAGGCTAAAATCGAATGTTGTGAAACGATATAATGTGAGCGACAATAATTAAACATATCATATACCATAAATTTATTTTTAAATGAATCCTTGAAATACCTAAATTCTGCGTCAATCGGATTCATGCTTCAATTTCCTCAAATTTTCTTAAAAACCACTACCGCATTAAATAAACCTCATACTATTATACGAAGTTGGTATGGACTATATCTTAGTGAACTATCATGAGATGATTTAGAAATCTTACTATGTTCATCTCAAGACGGAACATAGTAGAATAACCATTTTCTTTTGTAGTGTGTAGTTTGACCGGTTATAGATTTTGTGTTAGAGTGGAATAACGGTCTAAGACTGTATACATGAAATACAAATAAAATTAAATAGCCTGTTTCAGATGAAGTAATAACTTAAGTATCCGATTTATCAGCTTATATACGTCTCCTATTATGGAGGTGGATGTTAGTGAATTTATTTAATATGGAGAAATAGATTATGAAAAATTATCTTATGAACTGGGGTTTGGTCAGGACTAATAGTAACGACCTGTACTACATTATGTGATACAATACGAGCGATAGCGAAGTATAAGCACTCTAACTCTTAAAAAGAGATGGAGTGTTTTTTTTTTTGGAAATGAAAGGAGTTACATTTGATTAGATTAGAAGGCATATCAAAGTCCTATGATAATTTAAACAATGTTGTTGACCAATTGAATTTAGAAATTAAAACAGGAGAACTTGTTGTTTTAGTTGGTGAAAGTGGTTGTGGTAAAACAACAACAATGAAAATGATTAATCGATTGATTGAACCAACTGAAGGTAATATTTTTATTGATGAAGACAACATCAAAGACTTAAATAAGAACACGTTGAGACGTAATATTGGATATGTTATTCAAAACGTAGGTTTATTTCCACATCTGACAATAGACAAAAATATTGCAGTTGTGCCAACGTTGTGCAATGTCGAGAAAAAAGAGATTGATGCAAAAGTTAAACAATTATTAGACATGATTGAATTACCATATGAAGATTATGCCCATAGATATCCAAGAGAATTAAGTGGTGGTCAGCAACAGAGAGTTGGCGTTGCTAGAGCATTAGCCAATGATCCTGATGTAATCTTAATGGATGAACCCTTTAGCGCTCTTGATCCTTTAACAAGGGAACAACTACAAAACGAATTACTAAAATTACAAGAGACTTTGAATAAAACAATTGTTTTTGTAACCCATGATATTACAGAGGCTATAAAGCTAGGTGATCGTATTGCCGTTATGGCTGATGGCAATATTATTCAATACGATACACCAGAAGAAATATTAAAAAACCCAGTGAATGAATTTGTAGAAATGTTTGTAGGGTATGATCGATTGTGGAAAACGCCAGATATGATCAAAGCAAAAGATGTGATTGATGAAAAGATACCTACTATAGAAGCAAACCAATCAGTTGCTCATGCTATTGAACTTATGGCAAAACACAATACAGAAGCATTGACTGTAATAGATCCTTCAGCTGAAAATCATCTGGAGTTTGTAGGTATAATAGGACAGGATCAGCTAAAAAATATTGATAATCCTGAAGTAGAAGTGAATGAACTTATGCATGTGGATTTTATGAATATGTCTTATGATACAGCACTTGTGGATCTTTTGAGTCTGAGAAAAGAACATAACCTTCAATACAGTCCTGTATTTGATGAGCAGGATAAGATATTAGGTACTATAACAAATAGTAGTATTTTGAGTATGTTAACTAAGATCATACCTGAAAGAGAGGTATCATAATGGATTTACTAAATTACATCATTGATAATGCCCCTTATATATTAGAAAAAACACTACAACATATTTCATTAGCAGGTATTGCAGTTTTATTAGCTTGTTCCATAGGCGTGCCTATAGGCTTTATGATTGCGAACAATGCTAAATTGGCAAAAAAAGTAATGAGTGTTGCAAATGTAATTCAAACTATTCCTTCGCTTGCGTTATTTGCTCTTGCGATGCCTTTATTGGGTATTGGTGCTAAACCGGCAATATTTGCATTGTTCTTTTATGCATTATTACCTATTATAAAGAATACACTATTAGGTATTCATAGTGTAGATCCTTCTATTATAGAAGCTGCAAGAGGGATGGGCATGTCAAAAACTCAAATTATGTTCAAAGTTGAAGTGCCTTTAGCCATATCGGTTATCATGGGCGGTATTAGAATTTCAACTGTTACAAGTATTGGTATAGCAACAATTGCTTCGCTTATTGGTGCTGGAGGATTGGGACAAATAATCTATCAAGGCATAAGTATGACGAATTATGAAATGATTTTTACCGGTGCAATTGCATCTGCTATGTTGGCGCTATTTGCTGATTTTATCTTAGGTATATTTGAAAGAAAATTAACTTCAGATGGCATTGTAAAACAAGCAGACTAAGAGAACCTAACTAAACTAAACGTACTACTAAGGGGAAAATCATGAAAAAAACTATTATGATACTTATGGCATTAATCTTCGCATTAGCCATTACTGGATGTTCAAATGATGATGTCATAAAAATTACGCATAAAGAGTATACAGAACAAAGAATTACAGGACAGATGTTATCTATTTATCTTGAAAGTAAAGGCTTTGAAACTGAAGTAACGGAGTTGACTGGTACCATGTTATGTTATAATGCTTTAAAAAATGGGGATGTTGATTTATATGCTGAATTTACAGGTTCAATATATACTGCAATCTTTAAGCAATCAGAAGTGCTTAGTATGGAAGAAACATTTGACTATGTTAAAGAAAACAGTGAAAAGGAACATGGTATTACTTGGTTAAAGCCACTTGGATGGAATAACACATTTGTCCTTTCAGTGCGTCAAGAGACGGCTGACGAATATAATCTTACAACTATATCGGATCTTGCAAGTATATCTGATGAAATGATACTAGGTAGTGATATCGATTTTGCTGTGAGAGAAGATGGGTTATTAGGTCTTCAAAAGCTGTATAAAGGACTTAATTTTGATGAGAAAGTTTCAATGGATCAAGGCTTAACTTATGCTGCATTAAAAGATGGTAAAATTGATGTAAACTCTTCATATAGTACAGATGGGCGTATTGCAAAATTTGGTTTAGTGAATTTAGAAGATGATAAAAACTTCTTCCCACCTTACTTTATAACACCTATTTTAAGAGTAGATTATGCTAATGAACATCCAGAAGTGGTTAAAGCATTAGAAGAATTAGCTGGACACTGGACTGAAGCTGATATGCAAGTCTATAACTTAAGAGTAGATGAAGGTGAATCTGCAGCGGATATTGCAGAACTTATGCTTCAAGATGCTGGTCTATTAGCAAAATAATAAAAGAAAAAATAGATTGTTAAATTATATGAATTACTATTTGATATGTGATGAGTAGTCCACACATGAG
>JABXKX010000001.1 GCA_013619035.1 Peptostreptococcaceae bacterium | reverse complement strand
AATAGCTTCCTTATTAAAGGAAAGCACTAGTGATGATGATGTACTGGGTCGTTATGGTGGAGAAGAATTCATTGTCATTTTAAACAATGCTGATTTTGAAAGATCCATTAATGTAGCTGAAGATATAAGAACTAAGATTGAACATTTAAAAATAAATAGTGATACAAAGGTAACAATAAGTATTGGTATCGCATTTTATAATAACGATACGGCTGAAAATCTGATAAAAAGAGCAGATGATCAATTGTTTCATGCTAAAAAATTAGGAAAAAATCGTGTAAAAGGAGAAAAGGAGGCATTATGAAAAACAGTATCAATGCCATAAAAGTATTGTCTGCAGAAGCAGTTCAATCGGCAAACTCAGGTCATCCAGGATTACCTTTAGGTGCAGCAACAATGGCATTTACACTATGGGATAGAGTGATGGATCATAATCCAGATAAACCAAATTGGATCAATCGAGATCGTTTTGTTTTATCAGCAGGTCATGGCTCGGCAATGTTATACAGTTTATTATATTTATATGGCTATGGCTTAGAATTAGAAGATCTAAAACAGTTTAGGCAATTTGATTCAAAAACACCAGGTCATCCAGAATACAAACATACCATTGGAGTGGAAACAACAACTGGTCCTTTAGCTCAGGGATTTGCAAATGGTGTTGGAATGGCTATGGCAGAAAAACATTTAGCTTCAATATTTAATAAACCAGGTAGTCAGATTATCAATCATAATACTTATGTAATAGTTGGTGATGGCTGTTTGATGGAAGGCTTATCTTATGAAGCAGCATCACTTGCAGGTACTTTAGCTTTAGATAAACTGATTGTTTTGTATGATAGTAATAGCATTACAATAGAAGGTTCTACAGAGTTAGCGTTTACAGAAAATGTAGCAATGAGATTTGAGGCTATGAATTGGGATGTACATCATGTGGAAGATGGTAATGATATCCCTTCCATTGAAGAAGCTTTAAATAAGAGTAAGAAGACTGATAAACCAAGTATTATCATAGTGACAACTATTATTGGTGATGGTGCGCCTGGAAAAGCAGGTTCACATGAGGTACATGGTTCGCCACTCGGTGATGATACTATTAAGGAAATGAAAAAGAACTTTAACTGGTCAGAAGGCAGTTTTACAATTCCGGATGATGTAATTGAGTATTATAAAACTTCAAGAGAACGCTTGATTCAAAATTCGAATAAATGGCAAGAACTTTGGTTGGATTATGAAGAAACCTATCCTGAATTGGCAACTCAATTAGAAAATTGGTTTTCTGGTAATGTTAGTATTTACGATTTAGATGATATGAAAAATAAAGAAAAAACAACAGCAACACGAAATGTATCAGGAGAGGCAATCAACTTATTAGCGGTATTAAATGATAATTTCTTTGGTGGATCAGCAGATTTATCTCCATCAAATAAAACACATATGAATTATGTTGATAGTTTCTTTAAAGAATCACCTCAAGGTAGAAATGTACATTTTGGGGTTAGAGAACATGCCATGGGCGCAATCATGAATGGAATAGCATTACATGGTGGTCTTGAAGTCTATGGTGGTACATTTTTAGTATTTTCAGACTACATGAAACCTGCAATTAGATTGGCAGCTTTGATGCAGATTAATACCACCTTTGTATTTACCCATGACTCAATTGGTGTGGGAGAAGATGGACCAACTCATCAACCGATAGAACATTTATGGATGTTAAGATCTATTCCTGGTTTAACGGTTTATAGACCTGCTGATTATATGGAAACCATGGCAGCTTGGTATAGTGCGATGCTTAATCAAGGACCATATGCTATAATAGCCTCTAGACAAAATTTAGAACCGATTGAAAAGAGTTCATCTGAAGCCTTAAAAGGCGGTTATGTAGTTTATGGAGAAACAGGAAACTTAGATGGTATAATCATTGCAACAGGGTCTGAGGTTAAATTAGCTATTGATGCTGCTAAAGAAATGACTGACAAGAACATTAGAGTTGTTAGTATGCCTTCGCTTGAAGTATTTGAAAGTCAGGATGAAGCTTATAGAGATGCTATTTTACCAAAAAATATAAAAACAATTGCAGTTGAAGCAGGATCACCACTTGGATGGTATAAATATGCATCTGAAGTTATTGGGATGACAACCTTTGGCGCATCGGCTCCTGCAGGCAAATTATTTGAATACTTCGGTTTCACAACTGAAAATATAATTAAAAGATTTTAGAGGGGATTCCCTCTTTTTTCTTTTTGTATTCTATTGACAAACGTTTTCCTAGAATATATCATTAATATAACGTTGATATATCACAGAAATATTAATCAGGAGGATATTATGATTGAAGTAAGATGGCACGGTCGTGGTGGTCAGGGTAGTTTTACAATTGCAAGATTACTCGGTATGGCAGCATCCGTATATGGGGGTCAATATGCACAAGCGTTTCCTTCATTTGGACCTGAGCGTAGAGGTGCACCAGTTTTAGGATTTACAAGAATTAGTGACGATAAGATCACAGACAGAAGTGAAGTTGATGCTTGTGATTATGTGGTTGTTTTAGATGAAACATTATGGGGTCCTTCAGTAGTTTCGGGTTTAAAGCCTAATACTAAAATTATAGTAAACACTGAAACACCAGAAAAGTATAAATTACAGGGTCATGAAATTGTTGCAATTGATGCAACAACACTTGCTTTAGAGCATTTAGGAAGACCAATTACAAATACTGCAATGATGGGTGCTTTAATTGCTACAGGCGGTTTCTTATCTTTAGAAAACTGTAAACAAGCAATTCAAGCTTCAATGAAACAAAGTATTGCAGATAAAAACTGTATACTTATAGAAAAAGCATTTGCTATGATAAAGGAGGCTTAAATGAGTAGACCAAAAGTAAAATCATGGGTTGAACCAAAAAATGTTGATGCCTACCCAGTAGGTGCTACATGTAACAGTGATCACTTAGTCAGTATTAACGCTGGTTGGAGATCTGTTCGTCCAGTAATCGATCAAGAAAAATGCATCATGTGTTTAAGATGTTTCTTAGTATGCCCAGATGGTGTTATTGATAAAGCTGGTGAAAAGCTAGTAATCGATTATGACTATTGTAAAGGTTGCGGCGTATGTGCACATGAATGTCGTCCTAAGTGCATTCAAATGGTTAAGGAGGATAAATAATGAAGAAATTTATATGTGGTAACGATGCTGTTGCTGAAGGTGTACGTTTAGCTAAGCCCCACGTTATTTCAGCTTATCCTATTACACCACAAACAATTGCAGTTGAAAGATTATCAGAAATGGTTGAAGATGGTTCCCTAAAAGCTGAGTATATGCATGTGGAATCTGAACATTCTGCATTGGCTGCAGCAATGGGTGTTAGTTCTGTTGGTGCAAGAGCATTTACAGCAACATCTTCACAAGGTTTATTATATATGGCAGAGTGTTTACCATATGCAAGTGGTGCTAGAATGCCAATTGTTATGATGAATGCCAATAGAGCACTTGCAACACCTTGGAATATTTATGGGGACCAAATGGACTCAATGTTTATGTTAAACTCAGGTTGGATTCAAGTCTATGTTGAAGATGCTCAAGAAGCACTTGATATGATGATTCAAGCTTATAAAATAGCTGAGCATGATGAAGTATTAGCACCTGTAATGGTTAACTTAGATGGTTTTGTATTAACACATACTTATGAGTTAGTAGAAATACCAACTCAAGAAAGTGTAGATGAGTTTTTACCACCTATTAATATGACAAAGCAAGTGATGAGATTAGAAGATCCAAAGTCACTTTGTATTTCTGCAGGTAATGACTTTAACTTTGAATTTAAGATTAAACAAGATAAAGATTTACACGCTTCTAGAAAGATTATCAAGTCTGTTGATAAAGATTTTGGTGATAAATTTGGTCGTTATTACAATGGTCTTGTAGACACATACATGTGTGATGATGCTGATGTTGTTATGGTTACTACTGGTAGTGTTACCGGTACGACAAGAATCGTAGTAGATAAAATGAGAGCTGAAGGTAAAAAAGTAGGTGTACTAAAATTAAGATATTTAAGACCATTCCCAGAACATGAGATTAGAGATATTGTTAAATCTTGTTCTAAGATTGGGGTTGTAGATAAAAACATGTCGTTTGGTTATGAAGGCACAATCTTTACTAATGTAAATTCAGCATTGTTATCTATGGACAAAGCACCGGAATCAATTAACTTCATTGGTGGTCTTGGTGGTAGAGATATTACTAAAAATGATTTGGAAGATGCTTTTAACAAATTATTATCAGATGAATCTTTAGAGAAAATACACTATATGAATGTGAGGTGTGATCATAATGAAGCATAATGCTAAGAATATAACGAATGAGGAATTCTTCTATGGCCACAAAGCTTGTGGTGGTTGTGGTGAAAGTTTAGCAGTAAGACTTGCTATGAAAGTTTTAGGTGAAAGAACATTTGCAGCACTACCAGCAGGATGTATGTCTGCAGTATCATTTATTTACCCTAACATGGCATTTACTAGTAATGCTATCATTACACCATTTGCTTCAACGGGAGCTGTTGCTTCTGGTATTGCAGCGGGATTAAAAGCACTTGGTATAGAAGATGCACCGACAGTAGGTTTTGCAGGTGATGGTGGTACTGCCGATATTGGTATACAAGCACTTTCAGGTGCTATTGATAGAAATGATGATATCATTTATATCTGTAACGATAACGAAGCTTATATGAACACTGGTATTCAAAAGAGTGGTTTGACGCCATATGGTACTAAAACAACAACGTCTCCAGCGGGTAAGAATTTACCAGGATCGATTACAATGAAAAAGAACATGTTTGAAATTGTTGCCGCACATGATATCGCTTATGCAGCAACTGCAAGTGTTGGTTATTTAGAAGACTTTATGGCGAAGGTTCAAAAAGCTAAAGATACTAAAGGAACTTCTTATATTCACGTATTTGCACCATGTCCAACTGGATGGGGTCATGAATCTAATGTGACTATTGATTTAGCTAAACAAGCAGTTGATAGTGGTTTATGGTATTTAGCAGAATATGAGAATGGTGAATTTAAATTAAATAGAAATCCTAAAGAATTTGCTTCTGTTGAAGATTACTTAATGGCTCAAAGTAGATTTAAACATCTACAACCTGAAAACATTGAAGTGATCAAAGCACACAGAGATAAGAAATGGGCTAAGATGAGAAAAAACTGGTTATAGTTCTAATTGTTTCTATTTTATATAATTCAATTATAAGTTATAATTGAAAAAAAAAAGAAAAGAGATGATCAATTGAATTTACCAGCGAATATAAGTATATATAAAGAGTTAGAAAGACGTATCATTGAAATGGAATATATGCCAGGTGATGCGATTGTTGAAAGAGATTTAATAGATGAATTCAAAGTCAGTCGAACACCTATTAGAGAAGCGATTATAAAGCTTTCTCAAAAGGGACTGCTAGATTTAAGACCACGAGTAGGTACCTTTGTAACTCAAGTGGATTTAGAGTCTGTTAAACATGCTTATGAAGTTAAGATGAACTTAGAGGCGTTTGCTGCTGAACTGGCATCTGTTAGAGCAAGTAAATCTCAAGTCTGTCTCTTATACACA
>JABXKX010000254.1 GCA_013619035.1 Peptostreptococcaceae bacterium | reverse complement strand
TTAAGACCATGTTTTTCATAGAATCAAAACACGCAGTTTCTAAACCATCATGATAAAACGCATCAATTTCTTCTTTAAATTTTTCAAGTTGATGAAAATCGCCATTTAAAGAAGATATAAAATAGGGTTTATCAAAGATTTTAATCTTAACACCATCTACCACATTTTTTATTTCCTCGTAATCAATCGATTCTTTTAATAAGATATACTTCAACTGATTCTTATTATAAGTGTTCATTCTTTTTTTCTTTTCGTCAGCTTCTTCTATCTCTTTTTCTATAGTACTTAATAACTCAAATAATTTATCTCTTTCAACAGGTTTTAGAAGATAACCTTTAACACCATACTTCATACTTTCTACAGCAAATTCAAAATCATTAAATCCGCTTAGGATAATAATTTTAGTTTCTGGGTGTAGCTTTGAGACCTCTTTAGAAAGCTCTAAACCTGTCATCTTTGGCATTTTAATATCTGATATTATTATATCAAAATGCTGTGATTCTATAGTTGAAAGCGCTTCTTCCCCATTTTTTGCCTCTACAATCAAATACTTGCTGGGTCTAAACCGCTCAATCATACTTCTTAGTCCAGCTCGTATAAATTTTTCATCATCAACAATAAGAATTCTTCTCATACATGCCCCAATTATGCTAACGTTTTTAATCTAATACGGATTTTAGTAAATTGATTCTCTTTTGAATCAATGGTAAAGTCATCTTCATCATAATGATAGAACAATTCCAGTCGGTTTTTAACATTTAGAAGACCAATACTTGTTCCAGAATCATTTTCATCGTATCTCTCATATTTTAAATACGCTCTTATTTCATTCAACTTTTCTTCTGACATACCAACACCATCATCTGTTATCTCAATGTATTTCTTCGAGTCTACAACAACGCTGTTAATTCGTATAATACCGACATCTACTTTAGGTGTGATGCCATGTTCTATCGCATTTTCAACAATAGGTTGTATGGTCATCTTCAGAATATCCATCTCCAATATTTCTGGTTCAACAGTAAGTTCAAGTCGAATTTGATAATCCATCCTCATATTAAACAGTTCAATATACCTTGAAACATATTCTAATTCATCTTTTAATTTTACAATATGATTATTCCATTCCATAGAATATCTCATCAAAGATCCTAGATGTGTAATTGAATCAGAGATATCATGTTCATAATTTATCTCTGCCTTCATCTTAATATTTTCCAATACATTATAAATAAAATGTGAATTAATCTGAGTTTGTAAGGCTCTAATTTCTGCATCTTTAACTGCTGATTGTTTCTTTAGAACATTTTCAATTAACTCATTGATACGTTTTAACATTTTTCTAAAGTGATAAGCCAACTCACCCATTTCATCATGTCCGGAAATCGGTATATCAACATCTAAATTTCCATTTTGTACTTCTCTCATGCGGTCGATGATTATGCCTAGTTTTTTGAGCAGTAATTTAATCAACCGATTCATGACAATAGATAAAATTAGCAACAGTGCTATGGTTAGATAGATTAAACGATTGGTTTTACTTTTCATTGCTTTGTTGATGGCATCAATATCTACTAGTGCATAGATATCTACATCTATTGAATTTACATGTTCTTTAATGATTTCAAAACGACCATATTCAGAGTTCACAGATGTCTGATTCAGGTCAATTAAAGTTCTTAAATCAAAGTTTTTATCTTCTGCTATATTTATTTTTTCTGTTAATATTTCATTGGTAACAAACTCCCCTTTTAAATACAAACTATAAGTTGTAAACGGACAAATTGCCGATTGTGCTTTTTCCTTAGTATCCAGTAAAATAACATTCAAGTTAACGTGATGAACTTTCGCTAATGCTTTAATCAAACCTACATATTTTTCTGTATGCGGACATTGATGCGTATAATACAATAGATTCCCTTCTGTTTCTAGAGAAACTTGATTCTTAAATTTTGGTTTTACAGTCTCTTCAAATGGTAAATACATCAACTCATAAAAACCCATCGTATCACACACTTTAAAGCCCTTTTTCTTTAAGTATTTTGGATCGGATAAAAAAGGTTTCTTCTTATCCGAAGACAGTACAACCAAACCCTTTTTGCCTTTGCTTTTAGAATCCTCAATACACTGAGTCAACAGCTGGCTTCCATAACCACTTTTCTTGTATTTCCCAGAAACCCAAAAGCAGTTAATGTACATATAGTCTTCTGCTGTAATGGGTGCAAAAGACGCTTCAGCTGGTATATACTCAATAAATACTTTTCCTCGTTCATCTAGTTTATTAAATACCAAGCCTTCAGAAAGTCTTTCTTTCAACCATTTTTTCTTAAGGACCACACCCTCATCTTTACCTGAAATGGAACAACAAATATGTTCTTGGTCTAAGTTATCAGTTGTAATTATTTTAAACATAATATCCTCCTTATTCATACTATAACAAAGGAACTACGACATCTGTATGTCATAAATAAACCTACCCCAAATGAGGTAGGTCCAGTCTAAATTTTAGCCATTTCTTTTAATTCACTACTCATTCGTTCAATATCATCTAACATACCATTCACTTCATTAGAGACGGTTTCTTGTACATTAACTTGTGATAAGACTTCCTCTGTTGCCGCAGCATTTTCTTCAGTGGCAGAAGAAACACTCGAAATTTGATCTTGAATATTAAAGAATTGCTTTTCAGTATTAGCAATAACATCCATTTCATTTTCAATCAACTTATAAGCTGTATCAAAAGAAGATTTTACATTGGCAAAGACTTCAGATAAACTCTCCATAATATCATAACCTTCTGTCACAGCAACTTTACCAACACCAACTTCTTTTTCTGCTTCAGAAGAAACCGTTAGAACTTTTTCTGTTACCACTTTAATTTGTTCTGCTTGTTTAGAAGATTCTTCTGCTAATTTTCGAACTTCTTCTGCAACAACACTAAATCCTCTACCATGTTCTCCTGCACGAGCTGCTTCAATAGCAGCATTTAATGCCAACAAGTTTGTTTGTTCTGAGATATTTGTTATCCCTTGAAGTGCTGTTGTAATATCACCCATGCTAGCTTTTAAATCAACAACGGTTGAATAACTTAAATTTATTGCTTCGCCAATTTTCTCCATTTGACGAGCAATATCAGAAACACTCTCTCCACCTTTATCCAAATCATTGCTGGTCATTTTAAACGATTCTTCGATGCTCTTCATAGCGTTTAATGTATCGCGCATATGATCAACTGATTCTATTGCAATCACATTAATCGTACCTAATCTTTCGGCACTATGCTCACTGGTTGTACTCACTTCTTTCATAGACCTAGCCACTACTTTTGTAGATTCTTCTACGATGTCCATTTTTGCATTACACAGGCTGATACTACTAGTTACTTCTTCTGCATTTGTTTCTATATTTTTTATAATATGATCTAAGTTTTTACTCGTTACAGATGCCAACTGACTCTCTTTTAGAGCATCGGAGATATACTGATCACCCCAACTTGTTATGATATATATGATGCCAACAACACACATGTAAACTGCTATCCTCGGGAAAAACTCTCCAAAGTTCGCAAGTTCTTCTCCCAATAATCCTGATGGGTTTATCATAAATAGAGCAATCAATAATAAACTGAATATCCCACCATAAATTGCAACCATTTTTTTCTTAAAATAAATCGCCACTAAAACCACACCTAAAATATAGACATTAAACATTCTAGGTACACCACCTTTAGACATGGACAAGCCAAGACTTGCTAAAGCTGGAATCATGGAAATAATAAATCCTTTTACCTGATAATTCATTTTAATGAAATATATAATAGTCACGAGTACCGCTGTACCGATGATTGGAATAATTGCTTCTAATGCATATGACATGCCGCCATTTAGAAACGCGGTAAATTCTAATACAAAACAAAAAATATAAATAATAAGTATATTAAACCTCTGCGCTCTTTTTACGTATTGATCCATGATTCCCTCCAAGGTAGTTTTGATTAGTACTGTTATTTTCTCATATCGAGATTTTATTATCAACAAAATTATTTTTACTTTCACTAATTTTATTAGAATCATCTAAATAAGATCATTATATCGATACAAAACTAAACAGTAGTTTGTAAAACTGAGAACATCTAACTTTTATACAAAAAAACCGACTGCGTTTACAATCGGTTTTAACATTTTTTTAAGCTCACATTATTCCTCTAAAGGATTCTGAACAACTCCTATAAACAAATCACTGCCACTTAAATCATCTTTAATGACAAACATAAATGGTTTGTTACAGTTCATCACAATCACTTCTTCCGGTTCAACTGCCATCGCTGTCGTATCCATTGACATAACAGTTACTGCAGCAGCTTCTGTACCTTCTTCATCTACTTCAATGGTTGTATTTTGAAAAACTTTAGAAATAAAAATATTATCAGAGTCTGTCATATTACTAAATTCTGCTGTTTGTGCACTAAATACAGAAGGCATACCCAATAATGTTAAAATATCTTTTAAATCATGTTTATTACTAAATTTAAATTTAGGAAAAGATAAATCGACTGTTTTGAAATCTAGTGCATCTATCATATCTTCTATTTGAGACTGACTATAATGACTCATAAAATCATCCATACTACCTTTTGGAAGCATCACATACATGGAAGCATCTGAATAATTAAGTGCTATCATCTGGACATCATCTGATTCATAATACTTGTAAAACTCTTCATTATGCATCATCTGAACTGATACAGTGTTTCTATTACTCAAATAAAACTCTTCTTCCTTTGTCGCGTATTTGGGAAAATCATTTGTCCAGTGGCCTTTAAAGTACAATGTGTTGATAAGATATGCTACATTTAGCGGATCTACTTTTTTGATTGTATTCTTAAGAAGCCCATTGGTTTTATCCTCTATCCAATCGTTCATTTTATTTTTTGTTTCCTCGTCAAAAACAACTGAGTAAATATCACCGTCATATTGTTCTTTTATCGTATTAATATAACGATCTTTAACTATTAGGTCTTTTTCTTGAAACCAAAATGAATTGGATAAATTGATTGTTGTTTTATAATCTTTATCAAGGTTTGAGATATCATTAAAATGATTGATCAAACTATTGTAAGTCATATTTAAACTCTCATCAGACTCTATATTTAATACATCCATTATTTCAGTTTGGCTAATACCACTTGCACCATTTTCCAACATTGATAACGCACTGGTTAAACTGAGTGGTGAGAATAAAATATTTTCAGATTTATCTTTTTCATATATTTTCTGAAAAACATCTGATCCAGAGCTGTTGATGCCTTTGATAACATTCTTATCTAATGGATACACAGTACTAGAATTTTCTTGAAAAGCACTCTCCGTATTATCTAAATCTATCGAATTATCCTTTTGATTACATCCGGTCAATGATAGGACTAACAAAAACAATACAGCCATACAATATTTTTTCATCATAAGAGTTCTCCTTTTGAATATAAACTAACCTATAATCATTATAACTCTAATACCATAATAAGGAAATCCTATCCAAATAATAAGTTATTAAATCATTCACCAATAATTTTAACTAAAACTCGTTTATCTCGTTTGCCATCAAATTCACCATAATGCATTATACCTAT
>JABXKX010000330.1 GCA_013619035.1 Peptostreptococcaceae bacterium | reverse complement strand
TCCTTATGAGTTATTAAACTCAGAAACAATTTATGATATCTATTTGATAGATTTAATTTTACCAGATATTGATGGTGAAATTGTTATGTATGAATTAAGAAAACAATATGAAAATGCAGTTATTATCGGCATCTCTTCAATTGAAAAGCAATCAACAATTGCAAAAGTTTTGGCTATAGGAGCCAATGATTATCTGATCAAACCAGTGAATGAACCTGTTTTTATGGCAAAACTTTATAATTATGGTAAGAACCTTATATTAAGAAAAGAAAATGAAATGAAGACGAAAGTGTTGCAGGATTTAGCAATTAAAGATGGTTTAACAACGCTTTATAATCATAGACATATGAGAGAGCTATTAGAACAGTTTGTTAAACAAGCCAAACGTTATTTGAGACCTTTGTCACTAATGATGTTGGATATAGATGACTTTAAAGCGTTAAATGATACATATGGCCATCAGTTTGGTGATGAAGTACTGGCTAGAATATCTAAAGTGTTACTGCAAAGTATTCGAGAACAAGATATTGTAGGACGTTACGGTGGTGAAGAATTTGTTATCATATTACCTGAAACAACTGCTGAACAAGGTGCTATTATCGGTGAACGTATTCAAAAAAATATCTCTGAAATGATTTTCAATTATGATGTTAAAATCACATTTAGTGGTGGTATTGCTGAGTTTGAAAAAAATGCAGAACAATTGATATTTGATGCAGACCATTTGATGTATGGCGCCAAGCGTACTGGGAAAAATAGAATCCTATATTTGCTAGAAGAAAAAGATTATTTAGAAACTTATGAAACCTGTTGACAGATGGGTTTCTTTTTTTTAAACTAAGGTGCGTAGTATGACAATTTAAGGAGTGATGTTATGAAAGCATTTTTAGATGAACTGGTTAAAAACAGTAAAGTTTTAACTGTTAATGGCAATGTAGCCAATTATATTCCTGCATTAGGTAAAGCCAATAGTGAAGATTTAGGTATAGCAGTATACGATCATGAAGGTAATTTTTACGAGGCTGGTAATAGTGAAAAAAAATTTACAATTCAAAGTGTTTCCAAACCTTTAGTATTTCTGTTAGCGCTTATTGACCAAGGAGAGGAAATCGTTTTCTCTAAAGTGGGTATGGAACCTACAGGGGATCCATTTAACTCTATTATCAGATTGGAAACTTTTGATAAACATAAGCCTTTAAATCCGTTTATCAATGCAGGTGCAATATCAATTGTATCTCTTGTTAAAGGAGACGATAATATTGAAAAGATCGAAAACATCTTATCATTTATAAGATTGCTTGCTGATAATGAAAATATCAATGTGGATAACAGTGTTTTCTTATCGGAAAAAGTAACTGGAGATAGAAACCGATCAATGTTGTATTTTTTAAAGTCAATTGGCAACATAGAAGGCAATGTTGAAGAAATATTGGATTTATACTTCATGCAATGTGCTATTAAAGCAACCTGTAAAGACTTAGCAAGAATTGCCCTGGTATTATCTCATGGTGGATATGATCCGATTAGGAAGAAGCAGATTATTCCTAAAAGAGCAACACAGATAGTTAATTCATTGATGGCAACTTGTGGTATGTATGACGAATCAGGAGAATTTGCTGTTAAAGTAGGTATCCCATCAAAGAGTGGTGTGGGTGGGGGCATACTCAGTGTCGTACCAAAACGGTATGGTATTGGCGTGTTTGGACCAGCACTTGATGTAAAAGGTAATTCCATAGCAGGTGTAAAAGTATTAGAGGCATTATCAGATAAATATGATTTGAGTATTTACTAGACGTGAGCAATCACGTCTTTTCTATTACGAAAAATTATTATTTCGAATTATCTGAAAATGATATAATGGTAATAGAAAAAATAGGAGGCTATATGTTAAAAAGGATACAAGAAGTAAGAAATGAAATTAAAGACAATATTCAGAAGGTAATTGTTGGTAAAGATGAGGCGATAGATATGTTATTGGTATCGATGTTTTGTTCAGGTCATGTTTTATTAGAAGATGTACCAGGACTTGGGAAAACGGTAATGGCAAAAGCTTTATCTAAATCAATTGATGCTGATTTTAATAGGATTCAATTCACACCGGATTTATTGCCGTCAGATATTACAGGCATAAATTATTTTAATCAAAAGTCGGGGAACTTTGAGTTTAAAAGAGGTCCTTTAATGACGCAAATTTTACTTGCTGATGAAATTAATAGAGCAACTCCAAGAACTCAAGCGAGTTTATTAGAGGTTATGTCTGAAAAACAAGTAACAATTGATGGAGAGAGTCACCAAATGAAGACGCCATTTTTTGTTATAGCAACTCAAAATCCAGTTGAACAAAGTGGGACATTCCCACTACCAGAAGCTCAACTCGATAGATTCTTTATGAAACTGTCATTAGGGTATCCTAATTTTAATGAAGAAGAAAGTATCTTAAAACGATTTAAAACTAAGAATCCTTTGGATACTTTAAATGCTGTAATTAAAAGTTCTGAGATAGAATCTCTGATGTCGGTTTTTGAATCTATAGAAGTATCTGATGTGATGATTGATTATATTGTTAGATTGACACATCGTACAAGACAACACGAGTCTATAGAACTGGGAATATCGCCTAGAGGTAGTATGTCACTTTATCAAGGTTCACAAGTTTATGCGGCATTAGAAGGTAGGTCATATGTAACACCTGATGATGTTCAAGCATTAATTAAACCAATATTTAGACATCGTCTAATTTTAGATGGGCGTGCACAGATGACTGGTGTTACTGCGGATGATGTGATTAATGAAATTCTAGATTCTGAAAAAACACCTGTAGAAAACTTTAAAAATTAAGGAGATAAGATGGAATTAGTTACGCTCCTATTGTTAATTATAGTGGTTGAAGAAACATCTCTGTTTCTTTGGATGAAATTTGTTTTAAAAGGTTTGAAATTTGTTAGAACAATTTCAGAAGAGACAGCATATGTTGGCGATCAAATAGCAGTTAAGGTGGAATCTTATAATTATAAAGTATTGCCGATTCCTTGGATTAGATATACTGAAGATATTCCTCATCATATGCTGGTACACGGACCTAAATTAGACATCACAAAAACGAAATTGAATAATGATTTAATCACAGTCACATCATTGTTTTCTTTTCAAAAAATTACACGAAGGTATATTATAGAACCTACTCAAAGAGGAGATTATTTTTTTAAGGATGTATTTCTTGAAATAGGTGATTTTTTTGGTGCTCATAAAAGAAGCGAAAAAATAGAAGCGCCACATAGATTGGTGGTCTATCCAAAAGTCTACCCGTTATCTAAATTGCTAAAAATAGATGATAACCCACAAGGTGAGGTTAGTGTTAACAGGTGGATTATTCCTGATCCAATTGATGTGGTAGGTGTTAGACAATATTCAGGACGAGAACCTTTCAATATGATTGATTGGAAGGCAACTGCAAAAACAAATGATCTTCAAGTTAGACAATATGATTTTCATGCAGATCCTTCTATTATGATTTTATTGTCATTACAGACCAATGAAGTTGAATGGTTTGAACGCGACAACGAATTGGCAGAACGAATGATTGTTGTTGCTGCAAGTATTGTGGAAGAAGCAGCAATGAATAATGTTTCAGTTGGTTTGAGTATGACGGCTACATTGTCAAATGGAGCGGTCTTAGATCCCATTTTACCTAAAAGACATAAGAATCAACGTATTGTTTTACTAGATGCTTTGGCAAAAGCCACTTACTACAATACCAAAGATCTCTCTTATCTCTTAAAGCAGACATCAAAACAAATTAATAATACCCAAACAATGGTTATTATTGCGAGCATCTTTGATGAACTAACGATTCTACAAATCAATAGTTATATAAAGAAGGGGTACAAAATTATCATATTAACATTTGAGTACACTGTCATCGAAGGCCTGAACAAACACATCACCATTCACACTATCACTCAAGAAGATATTGACTATATAACAGAAAGCGATGTGACAGCATGATAAGAAAATATTTTGATAAGTTTATTAGAATTGTATACGATGATTTAAAGATTTTTATGGTATTCTTCTTATTTATGCAAGTAGGTACGATGTATATTAGTATGCGTACTGCTTTTGTATCTACAATTGTATTCAGTACAGGTGCGTTTTTCATCAATGATTTATTAAAAAGTGATAAATTTAGAAAGGTATTGCCTTTTATCGGCATCGGATGTTCCCTCCTAATTACTGTGATTATATACAAACAATATACGACCATTGATAAAGGTGCTTTAATTATTTATCATTCAATTATTTGGATTGCTAGTGCTAGAAATCTTAGAATACGAGTGATGGCAAAACGCACCATGATGTATATATTTATGCCTATCATCGTGATTTCAATGATACTGTTAGCTGTGTATTTTTCAGGTATTAATTTAAGTGTAATGCTCGGATCAATATATCCATATTTATTATTATTTTACGCGGTCACATTTATGTTGGCTGTAAAGATGAATTTGGATCAGGGATATCATTCTGAACAAAATAAAACCGTTAATACCATCAATAGAAGAACCAATCGTATCATCTATAGTTATATTCCGAATTTAATTATACTGGCTGTTTTTATTTTTGTGATGTCAAATGATTACACCGAATATGAAGCACCAATGGAAGCGGTTGGTGTTGAGGTTATTGAGAGTGAGACCGTTACTTTAAAAGGCACACCACTTGAAGACAATGTTGTGACAGAAATAAGAGAACCTTCTAAGACAAAAAAGAGGTTAGAAGGAGATAAGGCTAAAGATAAATGGTCTTTGGATTTTAATTTTAGATCAAAAGATATTTTGAAGCCTATTATCGAGTTGTTAATCTTTGGTGGTATACTTTGGCTTTTATATTATTTCTTTAAGAAAACATATGGTAAAGCCATCGAAGAAGAGGAAGAAGAGCTGCTTGAAGTTAGAGAATCTCTATTAACTAAAGAGAATATAACTACTTATTTTAAGAATCTTCGAAATCGTTTCAGAAAAAAACCTGAAGAACAGTTACCCAAAGAGAGAGCTTTGTATTATCGTTATGTTCAGAAACTGATTGAAAAAGGGCATAAATTTACCATATCTGAGACGCCAGCAACGTATGATAAAAAAATGAATGATTCAATTTTATCAAAAATTACCCATGTCTATGAACAGTATCGATATGGTAATCGATCAACTAGTGATGAAGTTATCATATCTTTAGAAAAAGAAATAAATGACAGATAGCTAGGCTATCTGTCATGCTCTAATAATGCGAATATACAACCATCAGGATCGCTGAAATAAGCGATTTTTTGTTTGTCCTTTAATTCTACTGTGGGTACGGTTAAATTGCCTCCTAATTGTAAAATCCTCTGTTCAAAATCGTTGATATGAGGTACATCAATGATTCGTACAACGTCATTTTTTTCTTCCATTTTCATAAATTTAAAATGTTCACCAAATAGTTTTTTATAAAAAATAATATCTCTCATCGTTTCACCATCCTCCTTATTAATATGCCCGAAAGAGAGTAATTAAAACAGAAAAAGTAGCATTTGTGAAGAATTATTTTTTGTGTTATTTTGACCTACAATTGAAGTTTGCAATCTGTTAAATTATTACCTATAATT
>JABXKX010000445.1 GCA_013619035.1 Peptostreptococcaceae bacterium | reverse complement strand
CTATTATATTTAGATGAAAATGTATGGCTATAGGAGATATTTTTCTTCTTTAATTCTCTTTCGAGTACCGACCATACTGTGTCACCATTTTTCAAGGTAACTGTAGTTGTTGAGATAATATAGCCTCTGTTAATCGTTTTTAAGTCTACTGATAACTTAACAGTTTTTGGTGCTTGATGGTTATTGTCCTCATCATCACCATGACCATTCGTTTTATCTGTCGTTGTGTAAGTGAAGAAATCCGTAAAGTGTTTCGTACAAATATATAAGTCACTTCCAACTTCATATGCAAACTCCGCCAGATCAGCTTGAACACCAGCTTCACGACTATCATACTTTGAAATTGCATGGGTAGTACCATTAGATGAATAACCTGCGAGTTTTCCTTTTTGACCTTTTAATGTAATGGTTATATAGTCATTAAAAGTCACTTTTTCGTCACTGCCCAACTTAATAACTTGAGTTACGCTATCTAACTTCTTGTTACTTAATACTATTGAGTTAATTGCAGAGATAACTGCAGCATCGTCTTTATCTACTTCCGTTAAAAGCTCTATGTCACTTGCGCTACCAGATAAGACAGTCGTGCCTTTCGGAATTTCTATCTTAGCATGTGGTTTTTCAGCTTCAATTTTCGGTAAGCTGTCCTTGACTTCCTCAAGATTTAAAACAACCTTATTCTCAGAATTTGACATAGTAATATCAATGTCTTTATCCCTAGTTTCCTTTGTGACAGGAATCTTTGTGTCATCTGATGTATCAACAGTAAATTTGATTTTATCCTGAGTAACAACAACATCACCTGTGTTGTCATTCATAAGGTCTACATATTCATAGTTTCCTTTTGTATCAATCGTTAAATGTTCAGCTTGACCTTCATAAGAAAGAATTGCTGAATAACTTTGGTCTATTGGCAATACAGTATTGAAAACATACTTGCCAGATGAATCACTTGTTACTGAATCTAAATAATATCTTTTACCATCATTTTCAATGATGATACTTATGCTTTTATCAGCATCTATTGCTCCACTTATTTCAACTAAGCCTGTATTTACATCCACATCTACACTAGGCATTTCCAGTGCAAATGTAGATGTAACAGACATCAGCATTATAAGCAGGAGCACAATAATTTTTCTTAAGTTCATAAAACCTCCTGCACTATATCTACTCTACATTCAACTTAATAATTGGCAGTCTGCCAAAGTTACCTTCTGTACCAATTCCATCAACACCAGGTGACCACTCATTTACCTTTTCAAAAACAGTACCTTCTGTTAATAAGTACTCTCCAGATGCATCACCTGGAATTGTAATATCAATTTTACTTAAGTTCTTAGTAGATGATTCAACTAAGTTCAAATTTGGAATATCACACCTATAGATGAGTTTATAATCACCACCGTAAGAAGAGTTCCATTGACCACTTACTGTGTAAATCGGTGTATCAACACCTGCAAAATTAATTGTGATGGTTTCACCAGCACTAATGATAGTGTCATCACCTGCATTGATGGTATAAGTAATAAGCTTATTTTTTACTTGATGACTAACATCACCGATCTGAATGGTGTTGTTATCAACAAAAGTTACTTCAATACCGTCTTTTTTTATCTCTTCATCTGCAGTGTAATAGAAAGTCTAATAATCATTTGGACTTAAATCTTCATCTTTTAGCTCATATGCTGAAGAAGTTACCTTAGAAACTAAGTCATTGATGGCTTCAATTAATTCAGCTAAGATATCTTCAACTTCTTCTGATGTAGATGCATCACTACTATAAACAGCTTTCGCACTTTCTAATACTATTTGAAGTGTGGTCCATCCATTTTCGTTATAATCATCTTCGTCCAAAGCTTCAACTTCTATGAATTTTGCATTTAAGGCTTCTTTTCCATCGACCCTAGTTGCTACAGTAATCGTTACATCTGGCATTGAACCTTCATATAACTTTTCATGTCTGTCTTCAAAAATCGGTGGTTGAGGATAAATCATCTCTGATTTTGTCTTTTGTAAATGACCATTTGTTAAATGATAATCTCCAGCTTCTGAATTCTCTGGAACAGTAAACATGATTGTCTTTACTAACTCAAAATCATTATTACCATTTTCTGATTGAACAGAATTTATGCCATCAAAATCCGTATCGAATTTTGATATCAAGGCCTTTATACCACTAAGTCCACTAGCTTCTACTAAACCTGTAATTGTTACAGTCACCTCATCGCCAGGATGGATTTCTTCAGGAGAAACTGAGTAAGTAATATCCATGAATACCTTTAAGTTATCAAGAGCGTTTTTCAGTTGAGTAAACGACTCATCAACCTCATCTTTATTGGCTGTTTGACTTTCACTAACCAGCTTAGCTTTTGCTAACTTTTCTTTTAAAATTGCATAACTCGACACAGAATACTCTGATTCAACTTTGGCTTCTGCTGTTAGTATCAATGCATTTAGTCCTGATTTTTCCTCAACAGTAGCAGGTGGCTTAGGTTTAACTGTTACTTGGCATGTAGCAGTAAAATCACCATCATGTGACCTTGCAGTAATTGTCACGGTCCCCTCTTTCACACCATGAACCATACCTTGATTTGAAATTGTCGCTATTTTTTCATCACTAGATGACCAAGTATATTGATTATCTGTTACATTCTCAGGTAAAACTCTTGCACTTAATGAAATATCATTATCAATCACGACTTCTCTTGAACCATCAATGATTTCGATATCTGTTGCAGATACAGTTACTTGTTTAACAACATTTATTGTAATATCAGGTAATTTTGAAAAATGATCTTCTAAAACTGGTGCATTTAAATTCGGTTCACCTGGACCAGTCATATCTCTATCTGTACCTAATTTACTTCCCCACCAAGAACAGAATATGTTACCATTTGATAACTTAAAGGTACCTTCCTCATCAAATGTCACAGTTATTTTATTTGTCTTAGCTATGTCATACTGAGTTTTATTTGTACCCTTAATAGTCTTGCCATCTTGGTCAGTGTATTCAACGCAGGTACCTTTACCACCCCAAGCTGTCATTGTTGGATTGTATATTGTTGCTAATTTGTAAACCGGGATTGTAATACCTTTAAAGCCAATAACAACTTCATCTCCTACTTCGATATTGTCATTAGACCCATCGTTATTTACGATGTTTATTTCTATCTTTCTAGCATCAATTGTGTAGTATAGTTTCTTAATGCCTTTGCTATTTGCAGCTTCAATACCAATAATGTTGGCACGATTTTCTAACAATACTGTGTAGCCATTATCTTCAGCTACTTCTTTACCATTGCAAGTGACTTTTACAGAATCGGCTCCTGTTTGTGTAACATTGAAGTGATAATCCACTGAATTACCTTCAGCAAAGTATACGGTATCGTATTGTCTTTCTGAAATATCTGTAGAGAGATTAATGCCAGTATCTACATCATCTATAACGTCTACTACAATATATGCTTTATTAACTTCTGAACAAGCACCATATGCTTTTCCATTAGCATTTGTAGCTTCGTAAGATACTTCAAATATTGTAGTACCCAGTTTCTTTGCCGTAATTAAACCATTATCACCAATGGTTGCAGAATCACCCTCTACAGCTTTATAAGTATACTTAGGATGAGAAATACTGTTACTTATCGGATTATCAATGATTTCAGGTACATGTCTTGAAACCAGTTGATATGTTTGATCTACCTTTAATTCTTGATAATTTGAACGTAGCCACAAATCGTTTTCAAAATCGTCAGGAACCATAGTATCAGCAACATCGTCTATATCTACTAAATGTTCAATTGCTAATCTAAGTTTATTAATTTCATCACTAACCTCTAACTCAACATCGGTTTCAGTTGAGTTATACGCTTGATTATTTGCAATGTTTTCAACTTCAGTAATTGTTTCTGTTAACTCTCTAAATGTATCGCTTGTATAACCACTTGCTTTTAGTGCTTTAGCTTCATCAATCAGTAATTTTAAAACATTAACAAGAGGTTCTTTTAAGTCTTGACCATAGCCATTCACCGTAAAACGTACTCTAATATTATCATCATCAGTTAAGTTATATTTTGATAGACCTACATTTGCAAATTCATTATTTACTGTATACATCCATCCACTTGATGATGTGTAATCAAATTCTCCTATGCCATTAATTGAATGGATATAAACAGAATCAAATTGTTCATAATAACTGCTATCAATAGTAAGCTTTTCTTTTTCAGCTACTCTTGTCAATACAGTCCATGCAGTATCACCTTCTAATAAATCAAGTGACTGTACTGAATAGAAGTCTCCTAAACCAGCTGTTCTAGCTTCTATAGATAACGTTACAGAACCAATAACATCACTAAACGCTTTAACATCATTCATATCGTAAAGACTATTTTTCTTATCTAAAAATCTATCGACTGCTACTAAAGCATATAAGCCTTGGTCTGATGCCATAGCATTAACTTCTTCATTCAGAACATGTTTGAAGCCACCCTCATCTGTTCTAAACTCTACCAATGCTTCTACTAAGTTTGTGTCATTTTTGATGAATCTTTCATCTGTAAATGGATTGATATCCATTGCAGTTAATGCAACAAGCGTTTGAGAAATTGTTTCTGATGAACTGTTTTCACCAAACATACCATTTGATGTTTGGGCACCTGATAAGAATTCTAATGATCTATCTACAGCTGTTTTTACCTCAGCATCATCATAGTAATTCGAAAGTGCTTGAACTGCCATGGCAGTAATATCAAGACCTGCTTCATGCCCATTATTAGTTAGTGAGAAACCACCACTTGATACCTGATAGTCATTTAGTAACTTATCAACAATTTCATCTCTTGTAATTGTTTTGTTTTCACTCGTATGATTATGACTGTCTATTGCTAAAAGAGCAAAAATTAGTTCATTTGCACCTTGTCTTTCTCCAAGTTCACCAGAAGGCTTAATACCTGGAAAATGACCCTCTTTATCAAAGACATAATCTAATAGATTAATACCAACGGCATTAAGTGCAAGAATAATTCTTTCTACATCTGTAACTTTATCACTGAATTTTTTTGATGATTTTGCATCTTCAGCTTTTACATATGTTACAACTTTATCGTAGTAATCAGAATAGTAGTTTTCATTAACTTCTAAACCAGATCTAGCAACTGATACTACTGACCACTCGCCACCAATTGTTCCTACACCGGGTGTTTTATTTTGCTTAAGCTGATAATCATGCGACGATTGAATAAAACTTTTCAAAGAAGCTTGAATGTCTGTATTAGCATCATAAACAACAGTATACGTTTCTTCTGTTACATGATCTAAACTATCTGTAGCAGTTACAATGATAGTATTGTTACCTTCTACTAGCGTAACTGAATATCGACTATCAGAATCTTTATCAACTAGATTCGCATTATGGGTAACAGTATGATTAACTTCTCCTTTGCCACCATCTGCAAGTACATAGAAGTTATAAGTATCATTTTGAACAGTCACGTTCTTTAAATTCGTTTGAATCTGAGGATAACCTATAAGCGTTAAGACATTGCTGATTAAATCTGGTGATGATAAGTCATCCCAAACAAATGCTCTTACTTCATAATCACCAGTCATAGGAACTGGAATACAACCACCTGCTTCAGTTGATTC
>JABXKX010000550.1 GCA_013619035.1 Peptostreptococcaceae bacterium | reverse complement strand
GTATAGTTCGTCATATAATTTAATTACAGGAAAATGTTTTTCTAAAGGGGGTCGTCATTTGAAAATTCAATTTATGAAGCAAAAAATGATGCGTAAAGTCATTTATGCACTCATACCACTCATCCTAGCAGGTATTTACTTTTATGGATGGCGAACATTAGTATTACTTCTCAGTGTGACCGTTACAGCATGTTTAGTTGAATGGATATTTGTGAGAAAATCTACGAAGAAGATTACGGAAGCAGTTATTGTAACTTCGATACTTTACACCTTGACTCTACCACCCAAAGTTCCTTTTTATATAGCGATTATCGGTATCATATTCGGTGTCTTATTTGGAAAGATGGTATTTGGAGGCTTTGGTAAAAATCCTTTCAATCCTGCACTTGTTGGTCGTGCGTTTATCTATGTTAATTTCCCTCGAGTCATGACAATGCAGTGGATCAAACCTTCTACTGGCATTTTGGGTAACTTAACAAAATATTCTGTTGATACCGTCAGTCAATCTACACCTCTTTTAGAGTTTAGGGCTACAGGTGATATGCTTCACTTTAAAGATATCTTTTTAGGCAACATTGCTGGTTCCATTGGTGAAACAAGTGCCATATTAATTCTATTGGGCGGTTTATACCTTCTTTATACCAAAACAGCAGCTAAGGAAACCGTATTTGGCTTGCTAGGCATGTTTGTAGTCACTTCAGGTATTATGTACTTCATGGGTGTAGAACAGATACCCAATCCCATATACGGATTATTAACAGGGGGGTTATTATTCGGTGCTTTCTTTATGGCTACTGATCCTATCTCATCACCCAAAACAAAAGAAGGACGATATATCTATGGTGCAATCATCGGCTTTGTTACAGTGATTATAAGAGGTTTTGCACTCTTTGCTGGTGGTATGATGTTTGCTATTCTAATAGGTAACACTTTTGCACCACTCATCGATGAAATTGTCAAAATGATCAAAGGAAGAGAAAGGAGACAAAATGGCTAAGAAAAAACAAATTCTTTATCCGGTTGTTTTCATGATTGCATTAACAGCATTTTTCACTTTCCTATTGGCTTTTATCAATAATGTGACAGCGGGTACCATTGAAGAACAACAGAAATTGGTTGTTCAACGTTCTGTACTCTACGTCTTTAATATCGATACAAAAGATGATGCGGACAAAACCGTACAGGATATTTTTAAAGAAAGTATCAGTATTGAAACTAAAGATGATAGAACACTCTTTACATACAAAGAAAATGGCATTACCAAAGGATACGCTTTTGAATTTTCAGGCAAAGGTCTATGGGGTACCATCACTGGTCATGTCGCTTTTGACCCTGCTCATCAAACGATGTTGGGTATCAATTTCACTGCTCATCAAGAGACGCCGGGTTTGGGTGGCCGTATTGATGAAGAAACCTTTAAAGTTCAATTTAGAGATTTGAATATCTTATCCGAACAAATTGTAACATTAAATAAGAGTACTGGTGGTAATGTAGATGCGATTTCAGGCGCTACCCTTACCTCTCTTGCTATTAGAGATATCATGAATACTGAGATTCCTTTAATTCTTGAATTTGCGAAAAAGGAGGGTTTTTATGAAGGCAATTAAACAAATATTTGCTCAAGGCGTTTGGAAAGACAATCCTATTTACAGACAAATCTTAGGCATATGTTCTGCTTTGGCAGTCACTAATTTATTGATGAATTCACTGGTTATGGGTATTGGTTTAATGTTTGTTACAGGGCTTTCTAGTTTTACAGTCTCTGTACTGAGACATCATACACCAAAACATATTAGAATGATGGTTCAAACGCTTATTATTTCTGCGTATGTAATTATTTTGGATATCTTCTTAAAAGCGTACCTACCAGAGATGTCAAAGGCTTTAGGACCTTATGTTGGACTAATCATTACCAACTGTATCATCATGGGAAGATGTGAAGCGTATGCTCAACATAATCCACCTCATTTGGCATTTTTTGATGGCATAACAATGGGACTCGGTTATACTGTTGTATTATTGTTTATAGCATTTTTTAGAGAATTATTAGGCTTTGGTACACTGTTTGGTATTCAAATTTTAGGTGAATCATTTACACCATGGACACTTATGATTATGCCTCCAGGTGCGTTCTTTATGTTAGGTATTGTTATATGGATTGCTAAGAATGTCTTCCCAGTTCAAGAAGAAAGTAAAGGAGGTCCAGTCAATGGTTGATATTAATCCTTTGGTTATATTTATTGCTTCTATCTTTACAAACAATATGATTCTTTCAAATTTCTTAGGTATGTGTTCATTTATTGCTGTATCTAATGAAATTGAAACATCTTTTAGTTTAGGACAAGCAGTTACCTTTGTTCTAACGTGTACATCACTTTTAAACTATTTGATCTACAATTATATTTTAGAGCCATTAGGGCTTGAATACTTAAGATATATCATCTTTATTATTGTTATTGCCGCTTTTGTTCAATTGGTTGAGATGATTATAGAAAGATACTTTGAACACCTTTATTTTTCACTTGGTATTTTTTTACCACTCATTACTGTAAATTGTGCCATTTTGGGGGTCTCATTATTTATGGTTATTAGAAATTACAACTTAATACAATCTGTACTATTCGGTGCAGGTTCTGGTATAGGATGGACACTTGCAATCGTTTCTCTCGCAGGTATGAGAAAGAAACTCAAAAATGCAAAAATACCTAAAGGACTTGAAGGTCCAGGTATCACCTTAATCATTACCGGTATCATGGCTCTAGCCTTTTTAGGATTTTCCGGTATTGTTCAGATTCAATAAGGAGGCGCTATGGTTGATATTTTAAAAACAGTCTTAATCATCAGTAGTATCACTGGTGCTTTGGCCTACTTATTGTCTTTAGCGAATAAGACCATCGGCAACTATGGCGAAAAGAAAATGATCATTAATGAAGAATATGATTATGTCGTCGATGGTGGGGATACTTTATTAACTGCATTAATAGACAATGAAATCTTTATTCCCTCTGCTTGTGGGGGTAAAGGTAGCTGTGGTTATTGTAAAGTCAAAGTCAATGATGGTGGCGGAAGATTCCTGCCAACTGAATCTGGATATGTTTCAAAAGTCGAACAAGAAGAAGGCATCAGATTGTCTTGTCAGTTAAAGGTTAAAGAAGACATTCAGATAGAAATTGATGAAGAACTCTTTAATGTTAAACAATATGACTATAATATTAATTTCATTAATGATGTGACACCGAAGATCAAACATCTCCGTGTTCAATTACCTGATGATAATGAAATCAATTTCAAGCCTGGTCAGTATATACAAATACTAACCCCGAAATACAAAGGCAACAGAGAAGAAGTCTATAGAGCCTACTCTATTGCTTCTGCTCCAAAAGAAAATCGTAATTTAGAATTGTTTATAGGGTATATTCCAAACGGTATTTGTACGACTTATGTCCATCAGCACTTATCACCAGAAAACAAGATTACAATTGTAGGACCTTATGGTGACTTCTTCTATCAACACAGTGATAGAGAAATGGTCATGGTGGCTATCGGTACAGGGATGGCACCTATTATGAGTATCCTGAAATATATGAGAGATGAACATATTGATAGAAAAGTAACCTTCTACTTTGGTGCTCGTACTAGAGACGATCTTTATATGATCGAGGAACTTGAATCACTTACAAAAGAATTGTCTCAATTTACGTTAATCACATGTTTATCTAGACCTACCGAAGCCTGCAACTGGGATGGTGAAAAAGGTAGAGTAACTGATCTCATAGAAAAATATCTAGAAAACGGACCGGACTGCGAAGCTTATTTATGTGGTAGCCCTGTGATGATTGATTCTGTAACGCCCCTTCTTCAAGAAAAAGGTATTCCTGAAGAATATATTTTCTATGATAAGTTTGAGTAAGAAATCTGGTTCGTTTGAACCAGATTTATTTTTTATTTGTTTTTTAAGATACTTTGCATATATACCATGTCTTTATCACCCCGTCCTGAAATATTAACCACTATGATTTGATCTTTATCTAGGGTTTTAGCCAAAGACACCCCATAACTCACCGCATGTGAACTTTCAATCGCTGGGATAATACCTTCTGTTTTTGATAATAACTTAAAGGCTTCAATGGCATCAAGGTCTGAAGCGGTTACGTACTCACATCTTTTTATATCTTTAAAATGACTGTGTTCTGGACCAACACCTGGATAATCCAGTCCTGCTGCAATGGAATGTACCGGATGAGGTGTTCCCTTTTCATCTTGGAGATTGTAACATTTGAAGCCATGAATAATGCCTGGTGTACCATAAGTCATGGTTGCTGCATGTTCTCCAATTTCTTTACCTGTACCAGAAGGTTCTACACCAATCATTCCTACTGATTGATCTTCATAAAAAGCATTGAACAACCCCATAGCATTACTACCACCACCCACACAGGCGACTAAATAATCTGGTAATCTATTTTCTTTTTCCATAATTTGTTCTTTCACTTCTTTTCCAATAACACTTTGGAATTCTCTAACCATCACTGGAAAAGGATGTGGACCAACAACAGATCCCAGCAGATAATATGTATGTTCGCAATTTATGACATAATCATTTAAGGCTTCATCAACTGCTTCTTTTAGAGTTTTTTGACCCGTTGTCGCCGGCACAACTTTAGCACCTAAAAGTTCCATTTTAAACACATTTAAAGCTTGTCTTTCCATATCAACTTCACCCATATAAATGGTACAATCCATATTGAACAAAGCACAAACTGTCGCAGTTGCTACACCATGTTGTCCTGCACCGGTCTCAGCAATAATTCTTTTTTTACCCATTCTTTTGGCCAAAAGAACTTGACCGATTGTATTATTGATTTTATGAGCACCTGTATGATTTAAATCCTCTCGTTTAAGATATATCTTGGCACCACCACACTTAGCAGTTAAGTTTTCTGCAAAGTATAAAGGATTTGATCGCCCGATATATTCCCTTTGATAGTATCTTAATTCTTTTTGGAATGTTTCATCCTGTATATTTTTAAAAAAAGCATCTTCTAATTCTTTTAAAGGTCCTTTTAAAGCCTCAGGTACATAAGCACCACCATATTCTCCAAAGTTACCATTTTCATTTCTAATTGTTGTAGTCATAATAAGTCTCCTTCATCATAGTTTGTGTTGGCTTCTATTGTCTTTACGTTATTTGTCATGTCATAAGTTCATGTATTTTTCATATATACCTCCACTGCACCCTATTTTAAAACACAAAAAAGCCCTCTATACAATCGTATAGAGGGCGAATATTATCGCGGTGCCACCTCATTTTAAAGGAAAATCCTTTATCTCATTCTGTTACGGGCTAATTGCCGATAACATATCTCTATAACGGGAGAACCCGGGTTGCATACTATTATTTCAGCGCCCACTCATGAGTCCATTCAGATTATTTCATCACACCGGATTCACACCATCACCAGCTCTCTTTAGTAACTCAACCATCTTACTACTCTCAATCAAAGTTTTATTGTTTGAAGTATATCTTAAATAATAATACAAGTCAATGTTTTTTTATACATTGATATTGACGTCTGATTTTTTTCCCTCATCACTTAATTTAATAAAGCGGTTCTAATTGTTGTTCTACTTCCTTAAATAAATACTTACATTTAT
>JABXKX010000161.1 GCA_013619035.1 Peptostreptococcaceae bacterium | reverse complement strand
CTTCTAATTAGTTTATTTCAAGAGTTATGTTTTTTCAGAAAAATATTATATCACATCATCTTTATAACATAAATTGATGTGATATGATGTATTTTCATCTCATCTGTTTGGTATAATTTATCTTCTCTAATAGACCTTGATAATCGTTCATAAGAATATCCTATCCATCCTATCTATAACATCAATTGTATTAAAACTATTTGTTGAAACAATATTTTATGGGTATAATAAATTTAATTACATAAAGACAGACGACATTAACGAGAGATGCTTAGCAACCGAAGATGCAATAAACATAACGTCAAGAGTGTTTAGAAACTTTCAGGTCCACGAATCGTTAATAGATGGTACTCTGGAGAGTCCAATTGGCACCGATGGGGCAAAACTCTCAGGTTGAATACAGAGAAATATTGACGCTTTTTTGGTGTGAGTATTTTTTTAATTTAAGGAGGATTTTATGAAAGATATTATTATTCTAGGAGGCGGTCCTGGTGGTTATGAAGCGGCAATCAGAGGTGCACAACTTGGTGCAGAAGTGTTATTGATTGAAAAAGATAGAGTTGGTGGTACCTGTTTAAACCGCGGCTGTATCCCAACAAAAGCATTATACAGAAATGCAGAAGTTTTAAAAAATGTAAAAGAAGCCAATCATTTTGGTATCGAGATTCCCAGTTACTCCCTTAATGTAGATAAAGTACAAGCAAGAAAATCAGAAGTTGTTAACTCATTGGTCACCGGGATTGAACATTTGATAAAAGCCAATAAAATCGAGTATCTACAAGGTACAGGCAAACTCATTGATAACCATACAATTGAGGTTAAAACCGATGATGGCATCACCTCTGTACAAGGCAAACATATTATCATCGCAACAGGGTCAGAATCCAGTATACCACCAATTGAAGGTGCTACTTTACCAGGTATTTATGGTTCTAATGAAATACTTGAATTTGATCAAGTACCTGAAAAATTAATCATCATTGGTGCAGGTGTTGTAGGTGTAGAATTTGCCAATATCTTTAATACCTTTGGATCAGAAGTCACTTTGATGTTACGTGGTGATTTAATCATTAAATCCGAAGACAAGGAAATCAGCAAACGATTGGCTTCATACTTCAAAAAAAGTGGTATAAAAATTGTAAATAAAATTCAATACAAACATATCAAAAAAGAAAATAATACATACACGGTCACTGTAGAAGGTAAAAAAGGTGAAGTCAGTTATACAGCAGACCGCATCTTAATGGCTGCTGGTAGAAAGCCTAATCTAGAAAACATCGGATTGGATCAAGTCGGTATTACCTATACTAAAAAAGGCATTACTGTAGATGATCACTATCAGACCAATATAGAAAATGTTTTTGCAATCGGTGACGTAAACGGTATCTTAATGCTGGCACACGTCGCTTCTCATCAAGGTATTTCAGTTGTTGAGCGTATCATGGGTAAAGAGCCTACCATCAATCAAAAGCTTGTACCAAATTGTATCTTTACCTTCCCTGAAGTCTCAAGTATTGGGGAGTCTGAAGAATCACTTAAAGATAAAGGTCTTGAATACAACACAAATAAATTTAACTTTATGGCCAATGGAAAAGCGTTGGCACTCGGTGAAGGTGATGGATTTGTAAAAGTCATTGAAGCCAACAACAAACTGGTTGGTGTTCATATACTAGGACCGCATGCTTCTGATCTGATACATGAAGCAGCCATTATTCTTAACCAAGGACTTGGTGTTAAAGATGTAGCAAATACCATTCATGCACACCCTACTCTAGCAGAAGCTTTTGTAGAAGCTGTACTCGGTCTTCATAATGAAGCCATTCATCAAGCACCTAAAAAGTAATTTTCGATAACATATTAAGATGTGATGTTTATTCACATCTTTTTTTGTTATTACATTCTAATTATTATCATTACAAAACTTAACATTTTCATTCTAGCGGATGTATATTTCTAATCTTTAATTGAATATAAAAGTAGAATTTTTGTAAATCATTCGACATCAAACTATATATCCGCTTGTGGCCGATTTTAGAATTTTGTAATGCGTTGTGAATAAATAACAGGAAATCACCTAAAAAAACGCATGAAAATTTGCAATAAAAGTGAATCTAATATAAAATTGCAAGGAGTGCTATACACAAATGAGAGGTAGGTTAATCTTGAAAGTAATGATAATAGGCGCAGGCAAGCTTGGAACTAAGTTAGCGACTGCAATGTTGAATGGTGAAATTCACGTCACAATAATGGATAACAACGCATTGGTACTCGATCGATTAAAAGATCATATGGATGTGTTAACTATAAATGCAAACGGTGCAAGAAAAGAAGTTTTACAAGAATTAGAAATTCATAAATACGATTTAATCATCACTGTTACGAGCAATGATGACACAAACATTCTGATTAGCTCTATGGCTAAAAAACTTGGATGTAAAATTTCAATTGCAAGAATAAGAAACCCCGAATATGCCAACCAACTGGATTTCTTCAAAGATTTGTATAACATCGACCATGTTATCAATCCAGAACTGGCAACATCAGATGAAATCTTAAGGTATTTAATGGAAGAATACACATTCCACTTTGGTGATTATGCTCAAGGTAAAGTTTCAATTGTTAACTTTAACATCAAGAACTTACCTGACTTTGTAAATAAAAAATTATATGAACTAGATACCATTAACAATTTGCTAATTGTGGCCATTTCAAGAAATGGTGATATCATCATTCCACATGGTGGTACAATGCTTCAAGAAAATGACTTTATTTATGTTATTGGTCAAAGAGAAAACATTAAAATCATTGCTAAAATTTTGAAAGCATCAATTGATAAAAAAGTTGTTAAAAAAGTCATGATCTTAGGTGGTAGTAAAATTGGTTACTATTTAGCTGATAAATTATCTAAAAAAGGCATCAACGTTAAGATTATTGAACCTAATTTAGAGAGATGTAGAGAACTTGCAGATAAACTTGACGAAAGAGTGTTGGTGATTCATGGAAGTGGTACAGATGTTAACTTACTTGAAGAAGAAGATCTAGCTGAAATGGATGCTTTCATTGGTGCTACTGGATACGACGAAGAAAACTTATTCATGTCACTACGTGCTAAACAATTAAACGTTAGAAAAGTTATCGCTAAGATCTCTAGACAAAGTTATGTACACATCATTGAAAAGTTAGGAATTGATTTAGCAATCAACCCTGTTAACATTACAGCAAGTGATATCCTTAAATACATTAGAGGCGGCCGAGTTGTTTCTGTTTCTTTATTATTAGATGGACAAGCTGAAGTAACTGAAATTATTGCTTCTAAACATCTACAAGTATTGAACAAACCAATTAAAGATCTTAACTTACCAAAAGGTATGATCGTAGGTGCTATTGTTCATAAGGGGCACGTCATCATTCCAAATGGTGATTCAAAAATCCAAGTTGGTGATAGAATCGTTGTATTCTCATTACTTTCTGAAGTACCAGCACTTGAAACGTTCTTCAAGTTGAAGGAAGGACGATAGATGAATTACAAAATTATATTTAAGGTACTTGGTTATTTATTATTAATCATTGCTGCAGGAATGGTGGCACCATTTCTAATTGCATTATTTGTTGGACAATCAGATGCCATTCCATTTGCAATCAGTATTTTCTTAACAGCGATTACCGGGCTTATACTGACACGAATTCCAATAGTAAAAATGAAAATTAAAGCCAAAGAAGGTTTGGCTATTGTTACATTTGGGTGGATATTTGCATCACTCTTTGGTGCTTTACCGTTTTATCTTTCTGGTAGTATTCCTTCATTTGTAGATGCATTCTTTGAGACTGTATCAGGTTTTACAACAACTGGTGCTACAATCATTAAAGACATTGAAGTATTACCAATGGGCATTCTATTTTGGCGATCGTTCACTCACTGGATAGGCGGAATGGGTATATTGGTAGTTGCTGTTGCTGTACTGCCACTTATGGGTGCTGGAGGATTTCAGGTTTTTAAAGCAGAGAGTCCTGGACCAATTGCTGATAAAATTGTACCTAGAATAAAAGATACAGCAAAGATACTTTATACATCATATATCATCATCTCGCTTGCAGAATTCATATTACTGATGTTTGGTGGTATGACAGCATTCGAGTCAGCGGTTCATACATTTGGTACTCTTGGTACAGGTGGTTTCTCAACTAAAAACTCCAGTATAGGAGGATTTGATAACTCTTACATATTTATTGTCATCTCAATCTTTATGATCATGTCAGGGACGAATTTCTCGCTCTATTATGACCTTTATAAAGGAAAGTGGAGAGAAGTCATTAAAAACAGTGAATTAAGGTTGTATTTATCAATTATTGCAATCTGTGTATTGATGATTACTATCAATATGAATACTCATTTGTACCATAATATATTTGAATCATTTAAACATTCATTGTTCCAAGTAAGTTCTATTATTACAACTACCGGTTATACAACTTTTGATTATGAGCAATGGACTACTTTTTCTAAAGGTATCCTCTTCATGTTAATGTTTGTTGGTGGTAGTGCAGGATCTACAGGCGGTTCAATCAAGGTTGTTAGGATATTAGCATTGATTAAACTAATCAAAAGAGAGTTAACGAAGATCCTTCATCCAAGAGCTGTTGTCTCTGTAAAGTTCGGTGACAAACCACTTTCAGAAGACACCCTACTCAATATTTCAAGTTTCTTTATGTTATACATGTTGATCTTTATACTCGGATCAATTGTTATCTCACTTGAAGGTATTGGATTTTTAGGGGCAACAAGTGCTGTTGCTGCAACACTTGGTAATATTGGACCTGGTTTTGAGTTTGTTGGACCAACCAATACGTATGCTGATTTCTCTGATGCCAGTAAATTACTGTTATCATTCTTTATGTTATTGGGTCGATTAGAACTGTTTACAGTCATCGCACTCTTAACACCAAAGTTTTGGAGAACTGAATTATAAAATTTTAGGATCATATTTTGATATGATCCTTTTTTATACAAAAAAACTCTGAATCTGATGTTGTAATACTCATACATAAATTCAAGTTATACTTTTTCTTCATAATAAAGCCATTCATAAACACTTAAAAAGTAATTTCAGATAGAGCAATACTATAGCTTTATACTTATTTAACTTTACTTATTCGGTTCACTTTGATACTCTTATATTAAACAAACAACTATGAAAGGATTATCTTATGAAATATACAATCACCATGTTCTCTGACTTTCTATGACCATATTGTCATATCGGCAAAGGTATTGTCGAAGAACTGAAAAAAGAATATGATATCGAATTAGTACATCGAGGATTTGAAATACACCCTGAGGTCCCTGAAGATGGTATGCCATTAACAGACTACTTCCCTAATGCACATCAAATGTTTGGTCAATTAAAAGCCATGGGTCAAAGTTATGGGGTTAAGTTTAACACTCTGACGATGATGCCCAATACAAATAAAGCATTACAACTTGCAGAGTATGCTAAATCAGTTAATAAATCAACTGAATTTAATACGGCGATGTATCAAGCGACTTTTGTTGATGATATCAATATAAGTTTAATGTCAGAAATAAAAAAAATAGCATCATCAGTTGGTATCTTAGAAGCTGAAGTGGATCAGGTATATGCTACCTCTAAGTACAAAGA
>JABXKX010000558.1 GCA_013619035.1 Peptostreptococcaceae bacterium | reverse complement strand
GTTTTTTAGTTTGTAAAGTTTGGTACCAATAATACTTTTAAAGTTTGACAATTAATTAACATTTTTTTATAAGGAAAACCTTTTCTTTGTTTTGATAAAATGTTACGATACTCCGTGGCAAAACAAATAAATTAACGGGGGTATATTATGTCAAAGAAAAACAAGGTTTTCTTAATCAGTGTTTTACTGATTACAATAATTATCGGGATTGGTTTCATACCTGCTATGCATCACGAAGGACATGAACCAGCAACTGAATCTTCGGAAAGCTTAAATACAATTTATGATTCACTTAAGTATCAGAAATCCATCCATGTTTTAGCAATGTTGCTATTGGGATTTGGATTCTTGATGGTATTTATCAGAAAACACGGATTCAGTTCAGTAACGGCTACATTCCTAGTTGTAAGTATTGCATTACCTCTTTATATGCTTATTAAAACTTACACTGGAGAAGAGTTTTCAATCGTTAACATTGACTCATTTATCTTAGCAGAATTTGCTGCAGCAAGTTTATTGATTGCTATAGGGGCACCTCTAGGTAAATTGAAAATGGACCAATACATCTTATTGGCTCTTTTATTCATTCCAGCATACATATTAAATGAATGGATCATCTTGGAGAGTGGTATATTTGAAGGCTTTGTAGATGTCGGTGGTTCAATTGCTATCCATGCCTTTGGTGCTTATTTCGGCTTGGGTGTTGTAGCAAATACATTAACCAAGTTTGAAAATCAACCTGAATGTGAAAATGATTCCATCAGCAATCAATTCTGTCTAATTGGTAGTATGGTTTTATGGATCTTCTGGCCATCATTTACAAGTGCTTTAGTCGCTCCAAATGAAGTGGTTATCACTGCCATCAATACGGTCTTTGCATTATGTGGTGCAACGTTGGCGACTTATGTATTCACAAGACTTATTAGAGGTAAAATTGAAATTGAAGATATTGCTAATGCTGCTTTAGCTGGTGGTGTTGCAATCGGAAGTGTATGTAATACAACAACACCTGGATACGCTGTGCTTATCGGTGTTGCAGCTGGTGCTGTGAGCACTATCGGTTATACAATCATCGCACCAAAAGTTGAAAAATTAATCCATGGAACAGATACCTGTGGTGTACATAACTTACATGGTATGCCTGGTGTTCTTGGTGGTATCTTTGGTATCTTTATCTCAGGTACTGCAGGCATCCAACTAGGAGGTATTCTTGTCACAGTTGTCTTAGCCTTTGTATTTGGTAAAATTACAGGTATAGTAATCAGACTTCTAGGTCAAAAAGAAATACCTTATAGTGATGAAGATGAATTTATTACGTCACATTAAATAGAGTAGGGAGGTAATTGCTAAGAATTACCTCCCTCTCATTGAACTTGTCCCGATATTCTTGTTATCCCGACTTTTATTAAGAAATATGTTGGCTTTTCAGTAACATCAATTACACAATTACACAGCACTGACTTTTATTAGATACTGTCTTGCAATAATTGCTGATTAACTACATAATTTAACTTATTTGGAATAAACAACATCTCCGATATCTTTCATTCCTAATTCCTCATAATGTTCTATCGTTGGAATGGCTTTTTCCATATCAAACTTACAGACTTCATAAAAACGGTCTAATGCCATATCCATATCGACCTTTTTACCTTTTGTTGGGCCGCTTGGCGCTGGTTCAGTCATAAAACGTTTTGGTAACCGATCATCTTTTCGCCTAAAACCACGCTCGTAGTTAAGTGCACGTTCCAATGCAATTGTCCGTTCTCCTTTTCTTAGGAGTTCTAATTTATCACAAGCTATGCCGGTTGTTTTAACATATAATTCTGCCATAGTAGATGCATGCATCTCCATATTGATTACATTAAAATCACAAAGACCGATTAAGTTTGTCACTACAAAATATTCCTTTAATACCTTAAGCCAATCTTTAGGTTCACTTTCACTTAAGGGATCTTTGGGTTCTGTAATACCCAAGTCAGGGAATAAATAGCCAAAACTATCAATGGTTGCAGAAAATGGACGCATATGACAAGCACCACGTTCACTGGTTCCATAAGAGATTGCCATTGAAACACCACCTCTAGGATCTGTAGCGGGAACTTCCATTCCTTTTACTGTCATCAAATAATCCTTTGATTTTTTACCAATCTTTTCACTAGCATACTCGGAACCGTCTGCAAAGAGCTCGCCACAGCCTTCTCTTAAGCACATTTTACGTACAAATTCGACCATTGCTTCACCGTTACCAAAATTCAATTCAAGACCATCTAAATCTTCTTTAGATAATATACCCTCTTCATACCACTCCATAGCTGCAGATACTGTTGCCCCACCTGAAATGGTATCCACACCATAAATTGATAAATAATAATTGGCCATGCCTATATGTTCATAATCATAAACACCACAACGTGGTCCAAGAGCAGCAATTGTTTCATATTCCAATTCACCAACTTCTACATCCCCCATAACAATATACTTATGGCAACCCAGTTGACAAGCATAGCAAGTCCTTCGTTTTACATCAAATTTTTCGCGGTCATTCCATAGTCTATTTGGTAATATGGGCTCCAACTTATCCGTTTGGTTATCCCGAAAATTATCTACTGCTAATATGCCACATTCATTAGCGCCATCTAACCATGCCGGTGTTCCATAACCATGTACAGGACCCCATGTATACTCTTCAGATCTTACTTCATTTATTGCTATTTTATTCATTGCTAAAAAACCCTTTGGATCTGAAACTACAACACTTCCGCTACCTTTCACAACAATAGCTTTTAATTGTTTTTGCCCCATTACGGCGCCAGCACCACCACGACCAGCAAAACAATCATCACTGAATATTGCTGCTATGCGGTTCATCTTTTCTCCTGATTGACCAATACACACAACTTTATGATTATTTCCATGGGTTTCTTTAAGTTTTTCTGTGGTTTCTCGGGTATTTAGCCCCCATAGTTCCTTAGCTGAGTGTAAACTGACCTCTTCATTTTCAATTAATAAATACACTGGTTCTTTTGATACACCAGAAAATACAATTGAATCATAACCGGCAAATTTCAGTTCAGCCCCCCAATGACTTCCCATATTGGAGGCACCAATAGTTCCCGTTAATGGAGAAAGAAACACGACGCTAGTTCTTGAAGCGCTCGGTGCAGGTGTACCTGTTAATGGCCCGGTATTAAAACTTAATAAGTTACGACTATCAAAAGGTTCGATATTATGAGGCATCTCATCCCACATTAAGGCAATTCCGTAACCTTCTCCACCTAAATATCTTTTAATATATTCTTGTACCAATGGTCGTTTTTCAATGATACTATTTTCTAAGTTTATTCTTAATTCACAATCTCTATAACCTTTCATCATATCCCTCCTTACCAACTTAATGCTTGTCTTGGGCATATTTCAACACATTTCGGTACTCCGCCACAAAGATCACATTTAACCACTACATTATTTGCCATTTGAATTGCATCAATAGGACATGCATCCAAACATGCTCCACACCCTATACAACCATCACCGATAACGACCGCACCAGAGTATGAATCTCGAGTAATCAGATTCTCCGGGCAAACTTTTGCACAAGGCATATCAATACATTGCTGACAAATTGTTTGTTTAAATACGCCTAAAGTTGCGGTTTCAGTAATCCTAATTCCGGTATGATTAGGATCAATTTTTCCAATATGTCCAAGACTACAAACACTTTCACATGCGTGACACCCTTGGCATACTTTTGCATTTACTTGTACTTTGATTCTACCTGGTTTCATTCCTACCTCCTCTTCTTACACTGACGAACTGAGTATAACTAATGCGATACTGAATCACTTAGAATACAACATTCAAAATATCACCTAGTTATTGGTATAAAAAAAAGCTCAACAAACCATCATTATGGTTAATTGAACTCCTTTGCACACGGCAGGCCATACCATTACTAGTATACCCCTAACGGTTCTACTCCCCGTTATCGGCCAATAGAACTCGAAGTTACTCCCTTATTCTAAGTTTAGTATAAACTATATTGTAACAATAGAGTCAAGGGATTTTCACAGGTACTTGCACCTTAATATATAGTTTTATGCTTGACAATATTATAGTAGATATATATGGATAAGCAAAGAAGAATTGTAAAATACAATTCTTCTACATATCACCAACATCTTTGGTAATGGTTTTTAAATTATTAATAAATAGATCGACCAATTCCGGATCAAAGTGTTTTTCCTTCTGAGAAATAAGATATTCTAAAGTTTCTGCTTCAGAAATGGCCTCTTTATATATGCGTTTATGAGTCATTGCATCATACACATCAATAATAGCCATCATTCTAGCACTCAAAGGTATATTTCGCTTTGAGATACCATTAGGATAACCACTGCCATCAAACTTCTCATGGTGATATAATGCGATTTCTGCTGCTATTTTTAGAATTGGGAGTTCAGATTGTCCCAATATTTTAAAACTGTGTTCTGTATGAGTTTTCATAATTTCATATTCATCTTCATCTAACAAACCGGGCTTTTTAAGAATTTCATCCGGTATGGCAATTTTCCCTAAGTCATGCATTGTACTCGCTAATTTTAACATTTGACTTTCAGCGTTTGACTTGTATGCACACAATGAAAATTGGTACATCATTTCTGAGATTCTTTTGACGTGGCTACCAGTTTCTTGGAAATGACTTTCTATCGTTTCTCCTAATGCAAAGATAATTTCCTTTTGAGTATTTTTCAACATATTATTTAAGATATGATTATCAAGCGCAATCGAAAAATTAGATAAGAATAAGTTAATCAAATCATAGTCAAAGCTACCACTGCTGTTATTACTTTCAACATAAATATAGTTATTGAGCATACTTTTACCTTTAGTAGAGATGATAAAACCATTTTCAAGTTTTCTAATTTTTAAATCATTTTCTTCGCCATCATTGATAAGTATATTTAGATGTTCTAAATCAGATACCTGTTCCAATTCATTACCGATAAATCTTTCGTATTTTCCAGTTGCAGCAACAATTCTATTTCTATTGCTACTTTCGATGGTGACAAAACCATTAGATAATTTTTCTTCATCTTTTCTAATAAATATCATCTCATCTGATTCTTCATAAAAATTACCGAGTTCATCTAAAATACTCACCAAAAAAGCATGAAGTGAATCATGTTCAAATAATTTCGCACTTGTCTCAATGATTTTCTCTAATCCCTTCTTATGTTTTTCAAGTCGAATCAAATCACGATAATTTCGAAGTGTTGAATAAAGAGTTGTTAACAAACGTTTCATAGTCAACTCAGTTTTTAATCGATAATCATTGATATCATAATCTCTAATAACCTGTTCTTCTGGTGCTTCCCCAGGTTGACCCGTTCTAAGAACAATTCGAGTGGAATAATTCTTCAGTTCGTTTCTAAGTACTTTTACCACTTCTAAGCCAGAATTAGTAGATTCCATGACGACATCAAGAAATAATATTGCTGTATCCGGATGTTTTTTAATCGCTTCTATCGTCTCGGCGCCTGTATACGTATCAATGAACTTTAATGATTTTCCTTCGAATTCAAAATCTGTTAATATCATTTTTGTAACTTGATGAATCTGTTCGTCATCATCCGCAATAATTATTTTATAACTAGAATTATT
>JABXKX010000333.1 GCA_013619035.1 Peptostreptococcaceae bacterium | reverse complement strand
TCTACTGCAAAAACCATAATACTCAAATAAAGTTAAACTGCCTGGTGGCTCATCATAAAAGTCATATTGCCCTTCTAAGTCAGTGCTCCATGCAAACATTTTTTTATTGTTAATTTCAACAATACAATTATTCCAAATTGCGGTTTCAACATTTTTTGATAAGTTTTCACTCCATAATTTTAAATCATCATTCCTATAATACTCATATACGTCTCCAAATATTTGAAGTACTTTCCAAACCAGGACATTATTATAAGTTAAATATGGATAGGTTCTCATATCATCTGTTGGCATTAAAAATGTGCCAAAAAGATCAATGTTGGGATGTTTCCAAGAAATCAGTACCGTCCTTATAAAAGCCAATCCTTTTTTTATATAGGGTTCATCTAATAGTGTCCAATCATTTGTTTTGGATAAATATTGATTAAGAGCCAGAAGTGGTGCACATAATTCATCTAGTTCAAATCCAGGTTCTAAAACAGTACCATCTATATAACGACTATGCACACCAATATTTTTAATTTGTTTAACAAATACATACTCCAGTGCTTCTTTTGCCATATTTTGATCTGTTTCTAGTAATGCGGGAAAACTCCAAATTAAACTATCACGATCCCAATAAGCTGCACTAACATAATATCTTGGACTTCTTGATGTGAATAGAGCCAACTCTTCTGTATCCAATGATTTACCTGTTGCATAGAAATAATTAAAAAACTGGTTTAAATTAAGTATTTTTTCTATATGATCGTCTTCAATATTAACAATACGTTTTTCTAACCACTCTTTTAATTGATTATATAAACAATCACCCGTTTCACGCTGCATATGAATCGCCTGTGTTGTTGAACCGACTTCTTCTAGTCCTATGCCCATATAAATATCAGTTTTAGAATAATACTCACTGTCTACTTGGCATAAACTTATATTTTTTTTCAGTTCAAATTCACTTTTCTCTTGATGCCAGATTTGAGAATCAAAACCACCATCCGTTAAGAATGCGTAAGAGAACTTAGTTATCCCAGTTCTAAAATCAAATACCAATCCTTCGTTCCATAAACTACTGTAAACACACTTGTCACCAATTACTTCTTTAGTCTCATTAATGCTGTGAAGCACAGGTCCAAAATGCCCATTAAAACCAACGGATGTTTTTACACCCCTTGTTTTGCTTCTCATCTCTACTCGCAGGAACCAACCTTTTGTATTTTGTGGCGCAATATATTTTACATTTATGGTTACGCCTTTATAATCAGTTTTAAATGTTGGTATCCAATACGCATCCCAAGTCCAGATGAGATTGTCCATTGGTACAACCTCTCCACTAATTTTAATAACCGGTTTCAAAAAAGGTTCTCCTGTTATTTCAATAATGCCTCTATCTTTCATCGAAAGATAATTTATACTTTCTACTGTACCATTCTCACTTATTGTTGGTAATGCAATAAATTCATTACCTGTTGGATAATATTTTTTAGTCATGTCATACTCCCAAGAAAATTTATATTCTACTAGTTAAAACTAATGGGTCACTGAAAACAGCAACCCATTATTAATATTATTGATTTATTAATATCTCTAATGCAGTTTTTGCATCCTTAAGTGCCTGTTCTGGTGTTTTTAATCCTAATTTCGCCTGATCAAGTTCTTTACCAACGATATCAGTAAGTTCATTCCAGCTTTCAATTACTGGAGGTACTACTAAAGAATCTAATGCCTTAAAAACAACTTCTCGACTTTCAGGAGAATTCTTAGACAAATATCCATTTAAGACTGACTCATCAACTAATGCAGGTAATTCCCAACTTGAGTCAACTCTAATTTTTGCTGATTCTTGACTAGATGTAAAGAATTTAACCCATTCCCATGTTGCTTCAGCGTTTTCTGTATCTTTTGAAATTGCTACACCGTTAGAGAAAAAATGATGAGCTTTTTGTGTATTACCAGGTTCAAGAGCTATATCCCATTCAAATCCTGCTTCAGAAAATGAATCGAACATCCAAATACCTGATCGTAACATTGCAATCTTTCCTGCTTTAAATAAATCGCCGTCACTTTGTCCACTCATTTGTTCATCTGTTGGTGTGATTTCATACTTGTTAATCTTATCAATCATCCAAGTTAAAGTTTCAATATTTTCTTTTGAATCAATAATAACTTCAGTCATGTCTTCATTAAAGATTTTACCACCGTTTTGCTCAATTGTTTTATAGAATTCCCAGAATTGAATTGGTGAGTAACTACCCCATATGCCAGCATCAACATCCGTTAATTGCTCAGCTGCAGAAAGTTCATCTTGCCAAGTCCACGAGTCCGTTGGATACGCCATATCCTTAGCATCAAACAAGTCTTTATTGTAGAATAATACTACATTAGAGAAACTCTCTACTAAACCATATTGTTTATTATTATACTTAAAGGCATCCAATGCAGTTTGATTAAATACAGAAGCATCATAATCAGAATCCGCTTTGATTAAGTCGTTCATATCATATAAAGCATTTTTTGATGCATAAGTTACAAAATTCTCATAATTAAGTTCAAATGCGTCTGGCGCTGTACCAGATGCAACAAGTGTTTGTAGTTTAGTAAAATAATCATCCCATCCTAAAGTTTCATATTCAACTTTGATATCTGGGTGTATCTCTTCAAAAGCAGTTATCATTGCATCTAGATCTTCTATATGGTCAGGTGCTGCAGAAAAAGTCATATACTTTACTGTTACAGGTTCATCTGCACTTTTAGCTTCATCCGTCCCACAACTTGCCAACATTGCAATAATCAACATTAATACCGTAATAATCCAAACTATTTTTTTCATGTTATCCTCCCTATTTCAATCCCGAGTGTGTTAATCCTTTAATAATATATTTTTGTGTAAATATATACACAAATAACATAGGTAAAATACTTACAAGTGTTCCTGCCATCAGTACATTCCAATCGGTTGTCCAACGACCTTTTAATGCAGACAATCCAAGTGGCAATGTCATATGAGCAGTATCACTTGTAATAATTAATGGCCAGAGGAAATTATTCCAACTAGACATAAAAGCGAAAATCCATAATGTTGCAATTACAGGTTTAGCTAAATGAATTATAATTTTAAAAAATATCTTTACATATCCCGCACCATCAATAAATGCTGCTTCCTCAATTGAGTTTGGAATATCCATAAAAAATTGTTTCATTAAAAATGTTCCAAATGCGCTGAATATGCCTGGTAATATAAGCGCTTGATAAGTATTGGCCCATCCTAACTTTGTCATAATAATAAATAACGGTGTTAATGTTACCTGTTGTGGTACCATAAGAGTTGCCAAATAAATATAAAACAATACCTCTCGTCCTTTAAATTCTATCCGAGCAAATGCATAACCTGCCATCGCACAAATCAGAACTTGGAAAAACGTTGTCACCATGGCTATAAAAATACTGTTCATAAAGAATGTCAACATTGGAACCGTTTCAAATACCTGCTTATAACTATCCAGACTTGGATTTTTGGGAATCCATTCTGGTGGAAAAACAAATGTTGCACTAGATGTTTTAAGTGATGTAGAAATCATCCATAAAAAAGGAATGATCATACAGATTGCACCCACAATCAAAATCAAATGTTGAATGCCTTTGGTAAACTTAACGTTCTTATTGATTTTAATCATGTTTATAACCCCATTTCTTTTGCATTCTATTTTGAACAAATGTGAAAATGAAAATTATGATAAATAGCACCCAGGATATTGCAGATGCATAACCCATCTTATAGTATTTAAATGCATTTTTGTATATTTGTTCTACCATCACACTTGTGGCTCCAGCGGGTCCACCTTCTGTCATTATCCAAACTTGATCAAATACCTGGAATGAATTTATCAGTGAAATTGTCACTACGAAAAATGTAGTTCCTGAAAGCATCGGCCACGTTATATGACGAAACTTTTGCCAAAGTGTCACACCATCTATCTCAGCAGCTTCATAAAGATAATCTGGTATTTCTTGAAGTCCAGCTAAGTAAATGACTGTTATAAAACCAATATCTTTCCATACCGATGTTAATATGACTCCTGTCATAGCCCAGTTTGGATCTAGTAACCATCCTGGACCTTGTAATCCAATTAAGGAAAGCAAATAATTTATAATGCCGTATTCAGGATTTAATATCCATTTCCATATCATCGATACTGCTACCCAAGATGTGATTACAGGAATGAAATATAACGCTCTATAAATCACAACTCCTTTTAATTTTTGGTTAAGTAACATTGCAAGTCCTAATGAAATAATCATAACACTCGGTAAATAACCCGCTATAAAATGCAATGTGTGCAGTAATGACTCTCTTATCGTTGGATCATTGAATACTTTTAGATAGTTGGATATACCGACCCACTCTATTTCACCGATCAAATCCCATTTTGTAAAGCTTAGTCCAAAAGAAGAAATGATTGGTATTATTACAAACAATGTCATTCCCAAAAGGCTTGGCAGTAAAAATATCGATAATGTAGCTATTTTTTTCCAACCATTATGTCCTACCATATATGTCTCCTAATCTATACGTTTTACAGAATTCCGTTCCATAATTTCAATATCCATCAATTGTTTCTTTTGAACATTTAATATACCTTTATCAAGAATCTCAAGTATGGTTTCTGTTGCACGTTCTCCTTTGTTAAATATGTTTTGATTAACCGTAGTTAAAGCCGGATAGGACATTTTAGCTATTGAAAGATTATCAAATCCGATTACACTTATATCATCGGGTACTTTTACACCTTTATTATGCAGTCCTGTAATGACGCCAGTTGCAATCAAATCAGCAGTGCAAAATACAGCTGTAATACCATCCATTTCTACTAATTTTTCCGATGCACTTATACCACAGTCATAACTTACAGAGTCCGAAATGATTCTACTTTCATCATAAGGCACATTATATTCATTAAGTGCTCTTTTATACCCCATCAGCCTTTTATAGGCAACTCCATTCTCATTTAATTCTCCAGTTACAAGCGCAATTTCTTTATGTCCTGCATCTAATAAATGTTTAGTGGCAATATAACCACCTTTTTCATCATCAATATGTAAGTGGAAAAAGTACTCATCATCAATATAACTATCAATCAATAAAACTGGAACTTTAACTTTTTTTAGTTGTTCATAAAGCCCATCTTTGTATATTCCCATTAAAATAATGGCATCTAGATTCCAATTGGCTAATATATCAAGATAAGTCGTATCCTTGTCAACACCTGTTAACATCATATAATAACCATGTGACCGCAGTTTGTTTTCTATACCACTAACGATCTCAGAATAAAAAGGATTCTCTAATAGAAACTGAATATGTTCTTCAGTTTGTGGAATGATAACTCCAATCATCCTTGATCTTTTAGATACCAAACTTCTTGCTGAAAAGTCTGGTACATAGTTTAATTCTTCAATGACTTTATTGATTAGTTCAATTGTATCGTTTGAAACTTTTTTATATCGTCCATTAACTACATTGGACACTGTTGTCGCTGATACATTTGCGTGTTTTGCAATGTCTTTTATTGTAACTTTGTGCATGATGCCTCCTTAAGTTTAACGTTAAACCTACGATTATTAAAAATGGACTTTCACAGTCCAGGTTTAACGTTAAACCTATAAATAAAAAAAATAAGGGTTTAACGTTAAACGTCGTATAAATCATTCTCGAA
>JABXKX010000080.1 GCA_013619035.1 Peptostreptococcaceae bacterium | reverse complement strand
GATATACCTGAAGAAGCTTTTATAGATTTTTTAAAAGTCTACAGAAAAGGAAATTATGAAAGAGAGCAAGAAGTAACGTATAATGGCAGATATTTTATGATGTTCTTAAAAACCATTGCTTCTTTTAAAGAAACAGAACATATTTTAACCATTAGAGATATTACAAATTATAGAAAAGTTGAACATGAAATTAACAATGAACAGCATAAATTGATAAATGCCAATGATGAACTGCGTGACATGATTGAGACTTTAAAAGAGTTATCTAAAGTAGGCGCGAGAAATTATGTTGCTAGAGAGCTCCATGATATTGTAGGTCATTCTTTGGTTGTTACTATCAAACTTTTAGAGGTTTCTAATTTATACTATGAAAGTGATAAGCAAATGAGTTTGGATGCCTTAAGTGATGCTATCTCAACCATAGAATTAGGCATTGGGGAAATGAAAACAATTAAAGAAACCGACAACACAAGTTATTCTGGCGATATGCTAAAAAAAGATTTAGATAAGATGTTAGAGCATGTGGAAAAGGTCGGTATCAAAACCAACTTGAGTTTTAAAGGCCTTTATTCAAAGCTTGACGAGCAAATTTATTTGATGATTAAAAAGATATGTACAGAGCTGATGACAAACGCATTGAAGCATTCTAAAGCCACAGAGCTTTTTATCTCAATTCAGATACTTCATTCGGAAATAGACCTTCTAGTAATAGACAATGGTATTGGACATCCGAAGCTGGTTAAAGGCAACGGACTAACAGGTATAGAAGAGCGATTAAAAGCTTTAGAGGGTAAAGTTAGGTTTAATACTTCTAAAGGTGAAGGCTTTATCAGTAAGATAATTATTCCACTTAAAAGAGAACTCAAGTCATTAAAATGACTTGAGTTACTTTTTTTTTGAAAACAAGTGACGTTAGTATCAAATGAGTTACTCCTGGTGTATTGTTTGATACATTCGTTATTTTTATAATATAGATAACGGTTGAGAAGAAAAGGAGTGAGTAGATGAATAAAGCACACGAAATTGATTACATACTGAATGGTGATGACATGCAATTCGTTGAAATTGAACTGGACGCAGGAGAAAGTGTTGTTGCAGAAGCCGGTGCCATGATGTATATGGATGAAAAAATAAAAATGGAAACAATCTTTGGTGATGGCAGTGGCAAAAGTAATGGTAAAGGATTTATGGGAAAATTGCTGGGCGCTGGAAAAAGACTGGTGACGGGTGAAGGATTGTTCATGACCGTTTTTACCAATGTTGAAAATGGGAAAGCACATGCAGCTTTTGCAGCACCATATCCAGGTAAAATCATCACCGCTGATTTATCAGAATTGGACAACTGTATTATCTGTCAAAAGGATGCTTTCTTATGTGCAGCAAAAGGTGTTTCTGTAGGACTTCATTTACAGAAAAAAATTGGTGCAGGCTTTTTTGGCGGTGAAGGCTTTATCATGCAAAAGCTTGAAGGGGACGGTTTAGCATTCCTTCATGCGGGTGGTACCATAACTAAAAAAACATTAAGTGCAGGTGAAGTGCTTAGAATTGATACGGGCTGTCTTGTTGCCATGTCAGCCACTGTAGAATTTGATGTTCAATTTGCAGGAGATATTAAAAGTGGCTTATTTGGTGGTGAAGGATTATTCTTAGGCACACTAAAAGGTCCTGGAGAAGTTTGGCTGCAATCCTTACCTTTTAGTCGCATGGCAGATCGAATGATCTCAGCATCTAGAGGGCATAAAGGAGAAAACAAAGGTATGAATAATCCTTTGGGTGAACTATCCGGATTAACAGATTTATTTGGTAGGGATTAGAGTCAGAGGTTATATTTTTGAAGGATTTTAAGAGATACCTTTAGATAATATAAATTCATCTTTTATATCAGCTGCTGTGAGAGAGTGGTTTTTACTACTGGGAGCTGATATAGAGGATGATATCAATGAACTTATAATTAGTATTATATGACTAGACAGGAGGATTACATGGAAAACAAAACAGATATTGAAAAGAACAAATGGATGGGTGTATTGGCTTATTTTATCTTTTTTATTCCACTGGTAGCAGACGGCAAATCTGAATTCGGAAAGTTTCATGCCAATCAAGGACTTAATTTGTTGTTATTGGCAATAGCAGTTTCGGTATTAGGTTCAATTATTCCTTTACTGGGATGGTTTATTATATTGCCATTTGGCAGTATCTTATGTTTGGTACTTGGTATTATGGGCATTATCAATGCGATCAATGAAAAGATGAAAGAATTACCAATCATCGGAAAATTTAACTTGATCAAATAGGAGAAAAAATGAAAAAAATAAGAATTAAATGGGTTTTATTGATGACTTTATGTTTGGTATTGATAAGTTGTTCAAATGAAGAAACCTCAATCCAATCAGTCAAAGAGGCAGTCGGTACGGGTATAGAAGCTGTTGAGGTTTCTTCAGAAGATAACAACAGTTTAGTTGAAGTGACAGGTGGATTAGAAGAGATTGAAGAAATGGTAGCTGTTTATGCAGATGAAATGAATCTCTCTACGAATGAACTTGAAGAAATGATTCATGAGTTATCTTTAATAGAGGCACATAAAAATGGTGTTGGTATTGGAGAGTATCTTAAAACAGTAGAATCAGATGGCAAAACTGCATTTGAAGTACAAAAACTGTTGGCTGATAATTTAGGTATGACTATTGTTGAGTTATATAATTATCAAGTATATAACGATGGTGAATTATCTGAAGAGCAACAAGAGAATAATACCAATATGCAAAATGCTTTAACAGAAGTTTCAAATCTAGATGTTAGTGGTTTAACGGGTAATGGACTTCGTGAAGTGTCCGGAGAAATCAATGAATTACTTCAGTACAATGCTTATGAAATAGTCAGTATAGAAGAAGATGATTTCGGCGTGGGCTGCGAATTTTTAACACATGATCCTATTGAAGAAGTATCGGAGTATTACATAGAGTTACTTAAAGGCACTGCAAATTTTACTTCTGTAGTGGTTGATGGTGAAGGTGCTCAAGTAACAGGTACAATTAACGGTGGCTATGTTTATGTTATTATGGAATACTCGGGAGAGTCTATATTAGTATTGTATTCACTCATGCAATAAAAAAACGTGATCCTATCAAAGGATAAGTGTATCAGAAATGCAGTATCAATCCATATAAATATTGGATAGAATTATTAAAGTGAGATTTTTTATCTCGCTTTGTTTTTTTTGAGTGGTTATATGATAAGGTAATTATATAGACTTGATGAAATATAAGGAGGGGACTATGATAGGAGAAATAATTTATAAAGTTAATAATACCATCAGAAAATCAACTCTTCTGACAAATCAGGATATGAAGATTGATTTATCTTATGATTATAGTCACCTAAAACTCAATATAAAACCAAATGAACCCATGGAATTACTAGAGTTATCATTGGTATATCCTCAGGAGCTTTTCTATGATTTAGCTTATATAAACGGATTCCAAACATGGACTGATTCTGGTATCTTTACATCATCTGTTCATATAAAAAGACAGAATAGACTGTTAGATCACATCACAAAACCTATAAGTGATTATACTTTTTATCCTTATAAAAATAAGCGTGGTATCTGTCATTCATATACCTATTTGATGTTACAAAAAAATCAGTCAAATCTTCTACTTTTATCTGAATCTGATGATGTCTGTTATAGCATCTATGAAATGGATTTTAATACTGGAAGGCTTATTATTCGTTTAGATGTTGAGGGCATGTATCTAACCAATGAAACCGAACTTCTATCTATGATTATCGAATCTGGTGACTTCATCACTTTAAAAGAAAAGTATTTTAAGAATACTACTCAAAAGATATCTGGATGGACGAGTTGGTATAATTACTATACGGGTATCAGTGAAGATATTTTACTGAATAATTTAAACCATATAAAAGAAAAAAAATTACCCTTTGAGATATTTCAAATAGATGATGGTTATCAAACAAAAGTAGGTGATTGGCTGAGTGTAAAAGATACTTTTCCGCATGGCATGTCCTATCTGAGTGACGAAATTAAATTGAAAGGCTATACACCTGGTTTATGGTTAGCACCTTTCATTGTTTTAGACAGTTCTGAAATATTTAAAAAACACCCAGATTGGTTAATGAAAATTGATGGAGATCACGTGAAAGCAGGCTGGAGTCCTGTCTGGAAAGGTCACTATTACACCTTAGATATATACAAAGACGAAGTCGTTATTTATCTAAAAGAAGTATTTGATACCATTATTAATACATGGGGCTTTAAGTTTCTAAAATTAGACTTCTTATACGCCATGGCGATACCTTACAACGGTAAGAGTAGATCTGCCGTTATGACCGATGGTATTCAACTGATTCAGTCCTTAACAAAAGGTGCTGACATATTAGGATGTGGCGTGCCGTTAGTCAATGTGAAGGACCGCTTTAAATACTGTAGAATAGGTGCAGATGTTTATGAAAAATGGGAGTATTTACTTCTTAAACATCTTAAATATAGAGAACGTGTATCTACATATAATGCTTTAAAGAGTACCATTGGACGGAGTTTGTTAAATGGTAGTTGGTTTACGAGTGATCCAGATGTTTTTTATCTTAGAAATGGTGATGTGAAAATGACCGCTGCGCAGAAAGAAACCCTTTTTAAAGTCAATGTGATACTCGGTAGTTTATTGTTTGTTTCAGATGATGTTGGCATGTACACGAAAGAAATGGATCACATGCTTCAATCGATGTATCCTCTTTATGAAACCGAGATGAGATCACTTGATGTGTATGATGAATTATATGCTATTGAGTTCAGTTCAAATAATAGAGTGTATGTACTCTATATTAATCTTTCCAAAAGTAAAAAAAGTTTACCTATAAAAAATGATCTTTATATAGAGGGATGTTTGTATGAACCAAATCAAAGTTTGGATTTTGAACCCTTTGAAACTAAAATCGGACATTTGTTTAAGTTACAACAACCTCTTGAGTTATTGGGATGTGAAGGCCATATACTACCTCTTGGTAATCTGAAATCCTTTGATTTAGAAACCGGCATCACAAATTTTGATAGTGGTAATCCTGTAGAATCGTTATTAATCGCTAGCAAAGAAAAACTAAATTATGATCATATTAAACATTACAAATCTTATAATATCTATAGAATAAGGGGGTTGTATGAATAAATGGTGGCAAGAACGTGTTGTGTATCAGATCTACCCGAGAAGTTTTCAAGACAGCAATGGTGATGGCATTGGTGATATCCCTGGTATCATCAGTCGTTTAGATGGTTTAAAAGATTTGGGTATTGGCATCATTTGGTTAAGTCCTGTTTATCCATCTCCTAATGCAGATAATGGTTATGACATCAGCGATTATAAAAATATTCACCCTGAGTATGGCACCATGGAAGATATGGACCTTTTATTATCGGAAGCGACTAAACGTGATATAAAAATTGTGATGGATCTTGTGATCAATCATACGTCAGATGAACATGACTGGTTTGAAAAAAGTAGACAAGGAATAGAACCTTATAAAGATTACTATATTTGGAAACCTGATAAACAAGGTAAACTTCCCAACAACTGGACCAGTTTTTTTGCTGAACCGTGTTGGACCTATGATGAGATTAGAAAAGAGTATTATCTTCATTTATTTGCAAAAAAGCAGCCAGATTTAAATTTTCATAATCCAAAAGTTATAGAA
>JABXKX010000565.1 GCA_013619035.1 Peptostreptococcaceae bacterium | reverse complement strand
CTCTTTCTTTAATTGCTCTATAAATTAAATCTTCAACTTCTAGAAGTGATTCTGAAGCTTCTATTTTTTCTAATTCTGGTCTGATGACCACTTTATCTGGTAAAAATACTGTACAACAATCTTCAAATGGTAAAATCGATGTCTCATAGGTATTTATTTTTTTTGCAACTTTAATAATGTCTACTTTATCATATGCAATCAAGGGTCTAAATACTGGCAATTTAACTCTTGAATTGGTTACAGTTAACCCTTCCATTGTTTGAGATGCCACTTGAGCTATATTCTCACCTGTTATTAAACATTTGTATTTTCTTCTCTTAGCAATTCTTTCTGCAATAGCCATCATAAAACGTCTTGATAATATTGTCATTTCAGCTGAAGGACAGTGTTCGTTAATTGCTTTTTGGATTTCTAATAGATTCACACTATGGATTCTGATTTCTCCAATATACTTTGTAAGTGTTCTAGCTAAATCCATCACTTTTTCTTTGGCTCTATCAGACGTAAAAGGATAACTATGGAAATGTACCGCTTCCAGTTGAACACCTCTTTTAGCCATTAAGAAACCTGCAACTGGACTATCGATACCACCAGATAACAACAACATCCCTTTTCCAGCAGTTCTATAAGGCATACCACCTAAACCAGGTAAACTTTTTACATAAATATATACTTTTTCTCTCACTTCAATATTGAGAACAACATCTGGATGGTGTACATCAACACTTAATTCATTTTCAAAGGTTTGATTGATATAACCACCAACATGTTTGCTTATTTCTGGTGATGTTAAATGGAATCCTTTGTTTGAACGTCTACATTCTACTTTAAAAGTAAACTTTGGATTGTTCTTTAATAATTCCTCAATCTGGACTTTAGCTGTTTCAAACATGGCATCCATAGACACTTCACATTTTACTACAGGACTTATTGATACAATACCAAATGTACTCGTTAAGATCTCTGTTACTTCTTCATAATCATAGTCATTATGATTGACATACATTCTACCATGAAATCTGTCTAAAGTAACGTTTTCTAAATGCGCTAATCTTTCTTTTACATCTCTGATTAGGGCATTTTCAAATACCATTCTATTTTTTCCTTTTAATCCAATTTCACCATATCTAATTACGATGGTTTCCATATTATCTCCCCTTAATTATCGCATCTAACTCTTGGATGCTTTCTTTTAATGTTTGTAATGTATACTCTATCATCTCTTTAGTTGTATATTTTGAGAAACTAAATCTTATAGCGCCTTCCATATGCTTTTCATCTAATCCTATTGCTTCGAGTACATGACTGTAACTCTTATTCTTAGAAGCACATGCAGATCCAGTAGAAACATAAATGTCTTTACTCTCAAGGACATGTAAAAGGACTTCTCCCCTCATATTAGGAAATGAAATATTAGCAATATGCGGTGCGTCATAATTGCCATTATATCTAGCACCATCAATTTTTAAGACTTCCTCAACAAAGTAATCCCTAATAGAAATTAATGTCTTCTGAGTCTCATTTAACGTCGTAATAGCCTCTTCACATGCAGTAGCAAACCCCAAAACACCAGGTGCATTTTCAGTTCCAGGTCTAATCCCTTTTTGTTGGCCACCACCAATAAATAGTGGTTCTAATAAAATACCTTTTTTAACATACAATGCGCCAACACCCATAGGACCATGAATTTTATGACTTGAGAACGTCATCATATCAACACCTTGTTTTTTAACATGACATTCTACTTTACCAAGTGCCTGTACAGCATCAACGTGAAAGACTGCTTTTGAATGCCTTTTTATTGTCTTTGAAATAAGAGGTAAATCTTGTATGGTGCCAATTTCGTTATTAACATACATCACACTAACCAGTGCGGTCTCATCACATAACGCATCTTCTAATTCTTTAATATCTATCTTACCCTTTTCATCTACTTTTAAATAAGTAACTTTATAACCCAGGGTTTCATATTTTTCAAATACATTTAGAACAGATGGATGTTCTATTTGAGTTGTTATGATTTCTTTTTTTCTACAACTAGAATGATTTAAAAATCCTTGTATTGCAAGATTATTCGACTCTGTGCCACCTGATGTAAAAATAATTTCTTCTGGTGTTGCTTTAATTGCTTTACTTAATATTTTTTTAGAATGTTTAATCAGTTTCTCAGCTTCTACGCCCATATGATGCATCGACGATGGATTACCATACATATTCCTAAAAGCTTGATTCATTTTTTCAACAACCGTTTCTGATACGATGGTTGTTGCTCCATTGTCTAAATACGCTTTCATCATACCTCACTTTCAACTTGAGTCTTCTACTATTCTAATAGATGCCACTAAATTTGTAAAGTCGATGCAATATTTTCTAAAAAGTATTTCATATTTACAAATAATCAGCTATAATGTTAGTGATTTTAATAAAACTAAAGGTAGGTATAGTATGAATAAGAAAAAAGTAGCTGCAATATTTACAGGTGGTACCATTTCAATGAAAGTAGACAAACGTCTATCTGCTGCAATTCCCGCTATGAGCAGTGAGGAAATCATGTCAATGGTTACAAATATAGATAGGATAGCAGAAATTGAGATTGTGCCTTTTGCACGTATTCCGGGTCCACATATGACGCCAGAATTGATGTTAGAACTCTCTAATGTCGTAAAGACTACAATTGCAAGAGATGATATTTGTGGTGTCATAATTACACATGGTACAGATTCTCTAGAAGAGACTGCTTTCTTCTTAGACCTTAATATAGAATCTGATAAGCCAGTCATTGTAGTTGGTTCTATGAGAAATGCTTCAGAATTAGGATATGACGGACCAAGTAATCTATCAGCTGCCATTTGTACAGCTGCTTCAGATCAAGCTGCAAATAAAGGCGTTTTAGTTGTTATGAACAACGAAGTCAACTCTGCGAGAGAAGTTACAAAAACTCACACAATGAGCTTAGATACATTTAAATCATTTTCTTTTGGTCCATTAGGCATTGTCGACAATGATGAAGTTATTTTCTATCGTGATATAACATCACATAGCCATATACTGACTGATCAAGTAGAATCATCAGTTGATTTAATCAAAAGTGTTGCAGGTATGGATTCTAGAATGATTAATTTCTGTATTGCCGAAGGAACCAAAGGTATTATCATTGAAGCAATGGGTCGTGGCAATATTCCACCTCTTATGATTGATGGGATAAAAAATGCTGTTGCAAAGAAAATTCCTGTGGTTATTGTTTCTAGATGCCCAATGGGTCGAGTTTTAGGTAGTTATGGTTACGAAGGTGGCGGTAAAATGCTTCAAGATATCGGCGCTATCTTTGGTGGTGATCTTAATGGTCAAAAAGCACGTATTAAATTAATGCTTGCCTTGTCTGTTACTAAAGATGTAAATGAAATAAAAGAAATCTTTGAAAGTGAATATTATAAATAAAAGAAAGCACTGGATCTCCAGTGCTTTTATAATACTTCTTTAATTTTTATATCAGTTTTCATCGATAAATCTAGAAACTTCTCACCGACTTTAATAAGTGGTTTTGTAAGGCTAAACTTGTTAAGATAAACAACTTCTCCCTCTTCTCCAGTGTTTAGAAGCACCTTATTTCCAACATAGAATTCTGCTATCTTCTTTAAAAACATATTTGTAATTTCCGGATCTAACTCCTCAAAACTCAAACTTTTTAAAATATCAGCTGCTAAAAAAGGAGATACTTTGCCCTGATAGACTTTATCTGACGTCAATGCATCAAAAACATCTGCTACAGCGATAATTCTTGCATATAAAGGAATTGATTTGCCCTTCATACCTTGTGGATAACCTGAACCATTAAATCGTTCATGATGGTATAAAACACCTTCACAAATATCATCACTGAACCCTCGACTTTCTTTCAGAATTTCATAACTATACACAGCATGTTGCTGAGCGATACCAAACTCTTGAGAAGATAGTTCACCTGGTTTATTCAGAATATATCTCGGTACTTTGGACTTTCCAATATCATGTAAAGTGCCTGCTAGTGATAAATCTGCTACCTGAATTTTATTTAGTCCATACCATTTACCTATCATAGCAGATAACAATCCAACATTTAAAGAATGTTTTAAGGTATAATCATCATCATACTTCATTACTCTTAAACTTGAAAGTATATTATTATTGTGCAAGATGCCACTCAATAAAGGATCTAAGGTACCATCCATCTCTGATTTGATGTCTGCTACACCAAATTTAAGATCATTGAAAATAGTTTTGATTTTATTAACTGTTTTATTGTAATTGTAATTTAATGCTTCTTCCCCATTTAAATTCTCAAAGACAGGTTCTACTTGATTAAAAGTAGTTTCTTCTTCAGTCATCATTTCCGAGTGAACATAAACAAATTCTATATCTAATTTTTCTAATTTTGCTATAATCTCATGAGTTACTATTGTTGATTCTGTAACAATATTAACAAATGCATCAGAAACAACATCTTGTGCTAGCACCATGCCTTCTTTTAATTCATCAACAGCCATTAACTGCATAATATCCCCCCTATTACTCCTAGTAATAGTATAACACAATATAACATTTTGTGTCATATACATTGAATATTAGCTCATACTCCTTTACACTGATAGAAAGGAGTTGATACTATTTACATCCATACAGATATAATATCGGCACAGTGGCCTAATTACCTTAGCAAAAACTATGATTTAGAGAGCTATATGATACTTGATATTGAGACCACAGGTCTTAGTCCACTTTATACAGAAGCGATCTTGGTTGGTATTATTTACTTTGAAGATAGCAACTGGAAAATCACCCAAATTTTTTGTGATAATAGGCAAGAAGAAAAAGAATTATTGTTACAATTACAAACTTATATTAAAAAAACACATATGTTGATTACTTATAATGGTCATGCTTTTGATATTCCATATTTAAATAAGCGATACAAACATCATGGGCTCGATTACCATATCAATCCAAATATGAATTTTGATTTATACAGAGTCATCAGATCTTCTAAGAAAGCTCTTAAACTCTCAAATTATAAGTTAAAGACCATTGAAGAATATTTAGGTATTTATAGAGAAGATGAGATTTCAGGGAAAGAAAGTGTTGAACTTTACAACCTATACGAAGGTCATCCCACTCAAGAGCTAAGAGATAAAATATTATTACATAACTCAGATGATATTGCTTATATGATTCCGACACTTAAAATATTAAATCATATACCAGAGAAGATTATTGAACGTTATTATCCTTTTGTACTTCATAGTGATAGATTTGGACCTCTAATATGTACAACTTACGTATTAGAACATGAGTATCTCGATGTTGTATTTAAATCTGAGCATACATTGGTTCCTATAATGGATTTTGACAATGGTTATTCAATTGAACTATCCAATCAATCGTGCCATATCAAAGTACCACTATTTTCAATTGAATCACGGTTATTTATCGATATTGATCAGCTCACCTTCTTAAATGAACAGTTTAATGACTTAAACTATGAAGATCAGGTAACTTATGAGTTAAAAGAAAAGAAATTCAATTTACGAACAATCATACGGATATTAGAAAAACACCATTTATAGTGGTGTTTTTTAGTATCTATCAAAAAAATAAAAAACCACCCATTTAAAAAATGAATAGCCTTTTGAATTGGTGCCCGAAAGCGGAATCGAACCACTGACACAGGGATTTTCAGTCCCTTGCTCTACCGACTGAGCTACCTGTCTCTTATACA
>JABXKX010000458.1 GCA_013619035.1 Peptostreptococcaceae bacterium | reverse complement strand
ATATGATTATTAACAATAACGATAACTGTATCTTCATGTAACGTCCCTTCTATTATCGCTTTTTTATCATCTGACATATTTAAATACCCTGATGTATCTTTTAATAAAGTATCAAAATACAAACTTAAAGTTTCAAAACTCTCATCTGAATAATAAACGATTTGTGTCATATCCATAATGCCTATTTCTTCTGACTCAATATAATCCACTTCATACAATAAAAGATCTCTTGTACTGCCTGTTTTCTGAAGGTCTTCATAATAATCAGTAGCACTTGAAGTGGCCACCATCTCTTCTGGTATTTCAAATAATTCATCTGTAAGTAGTGTTTGATCATCAATTGATGTCACTTCCCAGGCCACAACATGTACTGCCCCTTCTTCTTGTGATGTTTCTAGAAATTTAATGGGTACCAAGTATTTAAGGGAGTACCACATTTCAGTGACCAAACCATTTTTGATACTGCTTTTAAGATATAAAACTTTTTCACCCTCTAACATCTCATAATTGGCAGTAAAAAATTCTAATTCAGTATCCAATTCAAGCGCCTCTAGATAGTTAACATCCAAAAGTCTTATAGGCAGCATATTGCCTTCTATGAGTTCCGCGTAATGAGTATATCTCGTATATTCAAAGTACGTTTCATCATCTGTTTCATTATAGATACCTTTTGAGACTTTCATGCCATCCCAGTAAGTATCGATTCTAACATCTGAATTTCTATAATAGGCATCGTATTTAAGTGCCATGTCATAATCAGGTGATTTCGTTTTACCTTCAATGGACATCGTAAAATGCTCTGGTTTTGATAACTTCATTAGATCCGATTTAATCGACTCTAAACTTGCTTCATCTGATTCTACTTTTTTTTTTGCTTCTACTGGTTTTGTCACCACTACTTTTTCGGTACTGACTTCTTCTATGGCTCCAAATAACTTATACATCGTAATATAGGCTTGTTGTCTCTGATAACCACCTTTTGGATCAAATTTATTATTGCCAACACCTCTCATCACATCAATGTTATACACATAACCTGTAAATGGTTTTGCCCAATTTGCAATCTCATCTAAATCTGCATAAGTTGGTGTGTTTGCTGTAATATCTTCACCAATTGCTTTTGCTGTATTGGATAAAAATGTTGCTGCCTGTTCTCTTGTTAATAGTTTTTCTGGTGAAAACGTTGTTTCTGATGTCCCTTCAGTAATACCAAGTGTTTTGGCTGCAAAAATAACTTTATTATTGGTATCGGTAAACGTATCACTACTGACCATTTCTAAACCACGAAGCTCTATATACTCTTCAATTGACATATTTGATTTCTTTTCTATTAGTCTTACGGCCAATATACAGAACTCTTCTCTATTAATGGTCTGATAGTAATTGCCTTGCATATCTTCTGGAACCAATTGAAGACCAATTGCTTTTTCAACATATGCCATGGCCCAACCGGCAGGTGCATCTTGAATATCATCAAGGATTTGGGTCATCGGCGTGTACCAAACTTCATCCGACTCATAACCTAGTCCGTATCTATAGTTGCCACCCATGGTCCAAAGTGTGTTGTCTTTTTTAACAATCGCTGCATGTCTTTCTCCGTTTGAAACATAAGACACATCGTCTGCGTATTTATAAGGTGTCATTGGTTCACCTTCGTCATACCACTGATTGTTCCATCCCCATAATGTACCATCTGTTTTAACCACCAAAACACCACTGCCGTTATCACACATGGTTGCTGATGAAACATTGTCCATTACTTTATAAGGTGATCCTGCATTTTCGATCCATCCATTTTCTGTATAGATTTCATCGTCACCCCAACTGTAAAGACTGCCGTCTAATCTAACCGCGAGTGCAACCGAAGCACTTTGATAAACAGACTTCACATCATCTAATATTTTTACTGCAGTCAGTTCAGCATCCGTACTGGTATCGCCACTATTGGTCATATTACCGAGTTGTGCATCTGAGTTATCTCCCCAGCCCCAAAGTGTATCGTCTTCTTTGATCACATATAATGTGTCTCTTCCAGCAAAACAACTCTTAATACCGGTCATTACTTGAACAAACCCATCATAACCATCAGCTTTCGTAGTTGTTCCGTCACCAAGATAAACATTACCATTGAGCCAAAGAGTATTGTCATTTTTAATGACCATGATATAATCATCACCATTGGCTGCTGATTTAACATCCTCTAATAATTTTGTAGGATATAAAAACTCAGGATTTTGTTTGTCGTTATGATAACCATCAAAACTGCCCCATCCCCATAAGCTATCATCTTTTTTGACAGCTACCGTTGTAAATGTGTTACTTGAAACACTTCTTACATCTTCTAATACTTTAACTGGGGTAATCACTTTATCCCTTGAACCAGTACCGTTACCCACATAACCAGCACCCCAGCCCCACAGTGATCCATCATCCTTAATCACAAAAGTATTGTTATAATCCGCTGACAAAATACTGTCATTTTCACCATTTGCAAATACGCCGATGTTCATTGAAAGTACCATACATATTGCCAACACTAAACTCATTATCCTTCTCATAATATCTCCTCTCTTTCATTTCAACTCTTCTCTAATATTTATTCTATTTTGAATCCTTATAAGTAACAATATACCGGCCGTTACTGATTGCTAAACTCGAGTCATTATTTCTTCAAAAAAAAATAACTCGAGTTACTTAAAGTAACTCGAGTTCTTAATTCAGTTCATTTTAAAACACATTTTTAGTTTTCTTCTACGAAGATAACAAGTGCATCTTCATCATCTCTAAGGACATAAACATAGTCGCCCTCTTTTAAATCTTCTCTAGAAATACGTTTATCATTTTTAATGATAATAGCATCTCTCCATTCTACTGATGAATTTCCTCTATTGGCATTCCATCTACCGTAGTCTTCTGCCCAGTCATGAGAATCTGTGATCTCAATTCTTTGGAAAGTATCATTAAAGCTAACAATCGATCCTCTCGTTAATACCAGATTTGCCAAACGTTTGTCTAAAATAGTTTTTATACTACTTTCCTTTGATGCTGTACCATCGATGTTTTGACCATCAAATATACCTTTATGTTTGATGTTCATACCGATAACTTTTCGATCGTCATCTGTAACAAAGATAGTATAGTATCTATAATAGTCCAAACCAGAACTTGTTTTATTTTTGTTTTCAAGTCTTGAATAACCACCATGATAGAAGTTATAACTTGGTAAAGTTACAAAGTCTGTCTTATCAGTTATATCAATAAGATCCAAATTATTAAAGTAGTAGAACATACCAGATGTTGAACGATTGATATTGCCCCACTCATTACCTGAAATAGTTGCATGATTTTCTAAATTAAAGCTATACCCATATATATTTTCAATCGCACCAATATAAATATTATCGAATATTCTCTCTGCATCTGATGTTATTCTTACAATATTGGCATTGTCTTGACCTTTATAATAATCCGATACAACAATAACATCATCTGTTGCTTTAATATTAGCAGCATCTACTATTCTAGAGTTCTTTAAGAAAATAGTACCTTCATTGAAAACAACATTACTGTTATTGTCCTTCAGTTCAAAGTTTTCAATGACTTTATCTATCGATTCAATTCGATCGACAGCAAAATGTTCGCCACCGATAGCTACAGAAGCTTGAACAACTTTTTCTACTGAATAGTCATCTCTTACTGCAATGTAAATCGGCTTCTGTTTGTATAATTTAGCAAGATCTAATAGAGTCACTGGTTCACCACGGACATACATTGGAACATCTTCGTCAATTGAGAAAGTTTTTGAATAAACTTCTTCAGTCACTTGCCATTGTGCATTATTAAGTACTGCTGGTTCATATATCGTTAACTCACCTCTATAGATATTAACATCTTGGATAAGACCTCTATAAACCGTTTGAATCAATTGTTCTTTACCTTCTACTTCAATTAAAGAAGCATTATCTGAATAAATATCATTAAAGTAAATTTTAACAAGATCCCCTTCTTGAAGGGCTTGTACAGAAATAACATTACCACCTTTTAAAATAGTTGCATTATCAGGTACACTAATGGTTTTATAAGTACCGTCATCATATTTTACTTTAACATCGCCATATAGATTAACTGCAGAAACCGTACCAATTCTCATCTTTGAATAATCAGGAATGAATCCTGGATTAACAAATGTTTCCCCTGTTATATTGGTCACATAACCATTTGTAATACTCAAAACAACATCTTGTCCATATTTTAAGTCATTGATATCAGCTATTTCTTGATTAATCACAACCTGTGCATAATTAGTCACTTCATATTTCTTAATTCTATCATTGTAATCAAATACCGTTAACATAGAGATGCCAGTTGTTGGATCTGTTTCAACAAATCTAACGGTACCACTGACTGCTGCATGTGTTGGTTCTGTCACTTTTACATATATAATATTGGTTTCATCTTTTACAAGAAGTTCTACAACATCTTGTTCTTCTAAAAGATCCACACCACCAATTTTATTATCTTTATAAACGATGATGTCATTTCTAACACCGGTTGTGATATTGTCTTCAACGACTATATCAAACACAAGGCCGTTGTATATCGTTGTTCTTAAACGGTCCACTTCATAGAAGTTACCACCTTCATTTTTTTCTTCATATATTTTTCTATTGATATAACCATAGTAAATATTTGTATTATCTTCGTTGTCACTTTGTCTTTTAATCTGTTCTTGTATTGAACCATCTGTATAGGTTTCAGCATAAATAACTTCATCGTCTCTGATCAGGTATTCTATCTGATCACCTATTTCAAGCTGTTTAGAGGTTCCTACAATATTGTTCTTAAACAATACCAAATCATTTTTAGCATTGGTGCTTTTATTATTTTTTGTCACGATGGTTGTTAAAGTACCATCCATATTTCTTACGACATATCGCTTCTCATCTATGATATTACCGGTTTCTTGTACATTGGATTCTTTTTCGCCTATCACTAGACCAACATTTGAAGTGATGTTAAGTGCGCCATACATCTGATCCACTGTATTGTTTAAGATATAAGCCACTTCACCTTTTGTAATGGTTCTCTTCGGATTAAAGTTACCATCATTGTCTACATCCATTACTTTTGCAGTGACAAGAGTTTCTATTAAACCTCTATTGCTTGGTGTTATTGAAGGCCAATCACCAAAACTATAGATATTATCTGTATTTTGAAGTGTCGGTTGCATGCCTAACATTCTGGCAATCCACACTGCTGCGGTTTCTTTATTAACAGGTTGATTCAAGCCAAAGCTTTCATCTTCAGTAATAATCCCTTGTGTTGTCGCATCAGTTACATAAGCTTCACGTAATAAATTAGCAACCGCTTCATCGCCCATGCCTACGGCTTGGTTGATAACGCCCTGCATCACTTGCCCTTCTCTACCACTCATTCTTACCAAATCTTCAATCAGATTTTGTTTTGTAATCGCAAGTTCAGCATTATAGTTCATAGAACCATCTTTTTTGATGATACCAAGTGCACCCATTCTACCAATATCTCTTGAATATAAAGAATTTTGCGCATCTAAAAAATAAGCATTAACATACGCTGCATACCCTTTGCTGTAGGCATCAATTTCTGTAGATTCTGTATCGTCTACACCCATACCTCTCAGTTCTGGTACTGGTATTTCTGGTGGTATCTCTGCAAATGCACTAAACGATGATATGATCATCACCAGTACTAAAAGCATTGCTATTTTTCTGTTAACCATTGGGGCCTCCTCCATGAGTTAATTTTTCTATGTAAGTTAGTATATTTAAACC
>JABXKX010000083.1 GCA_013619035.1 Peptostreptococcaceae bacterium | reverse complement strand
CGGTAATAGCTCATTACCCTTTTATCCAACACTAAATTATAATCATTAAACAGTATCTGAAGGTCATAATTCATCGCATCCAATACCGAAAGAGCTGAAAAATTAATACCCAACTGTCGATAGAAGGACATCGTTCCAGATTCCCTCACTGAAATTTCAAGAAGCTTAAAATGTCCCTCTATACTTTTCTTCACTTGAAAGTACCATGCACCTCTAAAAATAAAACACCCATTTAAAGCTTTGGCGATATCATCAACTTCTTCATATTTCTTAGCCCGTTTAGTACGATAGGTTATGCCATTTGTAATTCTATCTCGACTTCGAGGTTCTGAAATCAAAAGGTCACCTTTTCTATCAGTAAAACACTCTATCGTAATTTCTTCGCCGGGTAAAAATTCACTAATCAGTACCTCTGAATCCTTTTCCAATAGTTTTAATAAACTCTCTTGATTTTCAACCTTAACGGCTCCCCTTGATCCAACGCCGATATAAGGCTTTATAAAAACAGGGTACTCTGTTATCTCTTCAACCGTTTCATAAACAATTGGATAAAAGGCTTTTCCCTTTAAAGCTTCATACGTAAATCTTTTATTTTCTGCAATCCGTGCAGTATCATATGGTGAGGAGATGATTGTTGCATTAATAGAATCACAATATTTGGTTAGAAAACTCGCGATAATATCATGTGTCGGTATCACATGTGTAATCTCAAATGTTTTTATCACCTCATTAAACTTATCAATAAAAGATGTCTCATAAATATATAAATCGCCAATATATAACTGTGATTTAGGAAACACAAACTCCGCGTGATCTGACTGACTAGACGCACCAAATACATTGAATTGAGTATAATACTTTAAAGCATCATAGATATTCATGGCACTTTCAGAACCCGCTGGAAATATTAAAATATTTGCATGATCTAACATTGCGTCACCCTCCTTAAGCAATTCACATAGTTCTTTCTATCTACTCCAATAAGATAAAAATTTCTTTATTGATGTTCTCCAATATCTCATCCATTTCAGATTTAGAATCAAACTTCATCATTAGCACACCTAATGCTTTATTGGATGCATCAAAGTATTCAATAGGATCACCTTCTTTTTTATACAGAACCGCATCAACAATACAACTTGAAAGTCTCTCACTGTATTGAATGGCTTTTAAGACACCCGATTGAGATGAATGCAATATATGAGTGGCATAAAATCCATGACTCGGTCTGGCTTTTAAGATTATGTCAGTATGTCCTAAAGCAGCCTCTACAGCTGCAGCCGTCATATCCACACCCGTGGCCATTTTCAAAAGATCCGGAATCATATTGCCACCATTTCTCGGTCCAAATTCGATCATAAAAAGCGCTTCAGTTTTATCAAAATACAGTTCAATATTGAAGCCTCCAAATTGAAGATCCAATAAATCAACCATCTTTTCTATTTCCTCATGAACTCTTGATACATCAGATGATGATATCTCCACAGGATAACTGGCACCTGTGGGTACCAACGGATCAACCATTTCATCTCTATAAGTATTTAACAGACCCCAATATTCAACTTTCCCATTTAGAATGAAACAGTCGCCACCTACCATATACCGATGTGATTTCAAAATACATTCCTCAATAATCACATGTTTTGATCTGGAATGAGACAATGCAAGCTCAAACGCTTCTTCAAAAGCTTCCTCCGACTTCAATTGGGTAATCCCTTTACTGCCCGAGGAATCTACAGGTTTTAAAAACAATGGAAACTTGAACTGATGCAAAGCTTTTTTGGCACTGTCAAAGTCGTAGAAATCTCCCCACTTTGGACAGTTGAAATTATTTTCAGTAAGAAATCTTCTAAAATTATGTTTATAAGCCAATGTCATTATTGACTGATATGGATTGCTTGGCAAATTGAGCTTTTCTGCTACAAATCCTGCAGTCGGTGTTGCCGGGTCAGAGGCATAAGCGACAATGGCATCGATCTCTTCCTGAATAGCGACTTCCAATACCGCTTCTTTGTCCGTTGTACTGACCAAATAAAACTTATCTGACTGGTATTGACCAGGATTGTCCTTAAGATAATCACATAATACCGTATAGTACCCCTGTTTTTTTGCATATTCTATCGCAACAATCTGCTGAGTCGATCCTCCCAATAAAAGTATTTTTTTCATTAAGACCTCTCTTTCTTAAAGAAAGTTCTGATTGTACTGACCAGATAAACATAACATTCCAGTTTAAACAATATAGATAAAGCGATATAGATAATGATGCCAACCGGTATTTGAATCAACAACGTGACCACTTCCGTCAACTCCAGCAGACGAACACTATATACCAATATACCCATTAATGACGCAATTAAAAATGATGGTAGAATATCTCTCATTTGTTCACGGTAACTGTAATCTAACAACTTCTTGTTTGGATAAGCATTGATAAAAGATGAAATCACACCGCTTACAACACCGCCAAATGCAATGGCATAAATGCCACCTTGAATCGAGATGATTAAAATGATCATACCAATCACTTTTTTTATGATTTCAAGTTTTAGAAAAATGTCGCTTCTACCGAGGGCATTAATCGCCTGTAAATTGGCTGTATGTATAGGCCAAATCGCATAAGTTATACAAAAAATCTGTACAAACGGCACACTGGGTAACCATTTATCCGTCAAAATGATACTGATCAACGCTTCCGAAGTCACCGCCAATCCAATCATCATCGGAAAGATCACAAATGCACTGGTTACGATGGAACGTCTTACGATTGCTTTCACACGCACTGTATCATCTTGATTGCTCGCTAATGTAGGAAATAAAACCGATTGGATAGAACCGTTGATATTGGTCACAAGCAGTTCCGGGAACTGTTTACCCCGATTGAAATACCCCAGCATATCCGCTCTGTATATTTTTCCGATAATAAGGCTTTTCAGATTTCTATAAAAAGAATCGATTAACGACGAAACCAAAATGCGCCATCCAAATCCAAATAACGATTTGACTCTTGAAATTGAAAACAAGGCTTTCGGTCTCCAATCAATCGTAAACCACAAAAAAACCACCATCAAAATGGTATTGATCAGCTGCTGAGCGACCAAGGCCCATACCCCGTAACCTTTGTATGCAACGGTTATACCAATGCCACCAGAAATAATGATGGAGCCGACACTGCTTAAAAATAATTTTTTAAAAGCCATTCTTCTGGCAATTATTGCATTTTGAACCGAGTAAATTGCTCCTGTAAATAAAGTGATCGACAAGACTCTAAAGACTGGAGTAATCTTAGGCATACTATAGAAGTCAGCTATCACGGGTGCTAACATAAATAGTATGATATAAATAACGCCTGCCACCAGTAGACTCAAATAAAAAACAGATGAAAAATCCAAATCATCAGCATCCTTTTTTTGAACCAACGCTTTACTGAAACCACTTTGTACAAACACATTGGCAATGACGATGAATATTGAAACCAAAGCGACCAAACCATAATCCTTTGGCAAAAGAAGTCTCGCCAAAATGATTTGAAGAATGAATTGTATGCCCTGTGTACCACTTCTTTCAAGCATTTTCCAAAAGAGCGACGTTATCACTAATAATCTAGTTTTTTGATTTTCCATACCGTCACTCCTTGATAGACTAGTGATACACCTTACGTTTTATACTTCTTATCCCCTCAACCAGCACTGGAAGATATAACATAAAATACAGTTTCACTTTTGCACATCTATTTATTTTGGATAGTTTTAGTTTGAACTCGCCATTTCTAATTCTGCTTCTCAGTTGAATTCGATTTTCTTTCTTGCTTAAATCCTCTAATTTCAACCACTCTATCTCCTGGTACAAGATTTCTTCATAATGATGATCGGAATACTCATTGAACCGTTCAAGCATTTCTACTGTTGATTTTAACAATTCCTCTTGTTTTTTATGTGAATCAGCCGAATTGAAAGTCAAAACAGTCCACGAACCGGGATGTCCACATCTATAAGCTGCCATTTTAAAAGGCAGATAGTGTAGTTTTCCTTTACTCGACAACAATATTTTCATAGGATAATCTCCGACTTTACTGCCTTTCATAAAAGACGGTAATAACAAAGGGAAATTTGCTCTATACACCATGGATGCCGTGATACAAGAGACTTTACCTAAGACAACATCCGTCATATCACAGTCTTTTTCACCCAAAAAAGGTTTGATGATATTGGTAACCTCACTCTTTTCATTCACTTCATCACCCGCATGGAAACACATCGAACAGTCCAAATGGTTATCCAGGTAATCGACTTGCTTCTGCAGCTTGTTTTTATCGGTCCAATAATCATCACCTTCACATAAAGCAACATATTGTCCTTTGACCCTTGGATAATTAAACTGCCAGCTGATTCTAATCCCTTTGGAATATTGATTCTCTGTCTGATAAATGGGTTTTACGATTGCCGGGTATTTGTTTTCATATTCTTTGATAATTGCAGTTGAACCATCCGTCGAAGCATCATCATTTATCAGCAATTCTATATCAAAATCTGTCTTCTGCATCAAAACACCATCAATGGCTTCTCGTAAATATTTTTCATGGTTATAAACCAACATTGCAACACTGACTTTTATATCTGACATACCGCCTCAACTTTCCTCTAAAGATGCTTTCCTTCTTTTTATTCCATAAACTAACAACTCTCTATGTGCATCACATTCTAGATAGTTTTGTAACATCAGGTATTTCTTTCTATAATGTTTCCCAATGAGTTTTCCCGAAAACAAATGTCTGTCGATTCTCGAAAACCATTTGCCAAACCCAGCCAAACTCCTTAAATATTCATCAATAAACATGTCAGAATACGCATTGTATTTTTCATCTATTACTCCAGGTATCAAAATGTCTTTTGATCTTGATTCAAATTGCTGTAGGATTTCATGCTTCCGATCGTTCTGAGCCAGTCTAATCACATGTTTTTTCTTAACAATTGGATGATAGTTGATCTCAACTTTTTCTTCTAATATGACCTCTACCAAAATACTGGTTGCCCAGTATGGACTCTCAGACATATCAAATATAAAGTTTCCTTGTCCATATACAATCTCTGATGTTTTATAGGACTCATGAGCACCAATGCAGTGACTGTGTTGAGCAACTACAATATCAGCACCACTTACCACCATTTTTCTACAGATCTTTTGTTCATTCGGCGTTGGATATCTATATTCTTCAGTGCCACCGTGATATAAAACAATCACGTAATCGACTTGATTCTTTAACTCTGATATATGCATCAAACTCTCTAAAGGATTAAAAGGATTGGCTCCAGCGTCATCGGTTGTTGCTACTGAAAACTCATAGTCACAACAGGCATAAACGCCTATTCGTTTATCACCTATTTGAATCATATAAGATTCACTTGCTGTATCTAAATTATCACCAACTCCTACATAATTTAAACCGTAATCTTCTAACAAGCTGGTCGTTGTATGTAACCCTTCAATTCCCTGATCTAAAATATGATTATTAGAAAGTGAGACCACTGTAGGCAATAACTGGTTGATGCCTTCAATTGTCTTCTTATCAGCTCTTAAATTCGGCCCATTTTTCTGTAAAGGGGTTTCATTATCTGTTAGAGGCGTTTCCAAATTAAACAGTCTTATATCAGCACTCAACCATAGATTTAGAAGTTCTCTACCTAGAAGTTCTTCAATACTACCATTTTCAAAAAGAATACAGTTGTTTTCTGTTGGTACCAAATCGCCAGCTATTAATATTCTCATAAAACATCCTCTCACTCTTTGAAATCATTTGTTATCTTATAAGTTATATTTTA
>JABXKX010000620.1 GCA_013619035.1 Peptostreptococcaceae bacterium | reverse complement strand
GTTGAAATGTATCCTGTAGATTATGTCAACGATCCAGTTGTCATAGCAAAAAACTTTAAAATGATTTCTATAAACTCCTGTCTACAGGTAGATCTGATGGGACAGGTATCATCAGAAAGTATTGGACTAAAGCAATATAGTGGTACTGGAGGTCAGGTTGACTATATTAGAGGTGCTAGTATGGCAAAGGATGGCAAGTCGATCATAGCAATGCCATCAACAGCATCGAAAGGTAAGTTGTCGAGAATCGTTCCATTTATCAAAGAAGGTACGACTGTAACCACTAGTAGAAATGATGTTCATTATGTGGTTACTGAATATGGTATTGCGAAACTAAGAGGGAAGACCTTAAAAGAAAGAGCAAAACAGTTGATAGATATATCGCATCCTGATTTCAGATCATCGCTTACAGAGGAATGGGAAAGAAGGTTTGAAGATAAATATTAGATAGGACATTAACTTTATAGAGGAGACATTTTATGGAATTGATAAAAATAGCGACAAAAGTGCATAAGTTTAATGAGTTCAACGAATTCGTTGATACGTTTAAAGTCGGCGAAGGTGACATAATCTTAACTCATGGTTTCCTATATGAGCCTTTCATGAAACCTTTAAACTTAAAAGCAAACTTTATAATGCAAGAGAGTTATGGAGCTGGAGAGCCATCAGATGAAATGATGAATGCTATTTTAGCCGACGCTAAAAAGTTGCCGTTTAACAGAATCTTTGCAATTGGAGGAGGAACGGTACTCGATATAGCTAAACTTCTAGTTCTAAAAGATATAGATAATGTTGTAGATGCATTTGAGAAAAAAGTGCCTTTAGTAAAAGAAAAAGAATTGATTGCAATACCAACAACATGCGGTACAGGCAGTGAGGTAACTAATATTACAATCGCTGAGATCAAGTCAAAACAAACAAAAATGGGTTTAGCTGTTGACCAGCTTCTGCCGGATCATGCAGTTCTTATACCGAGTCTTCTGAAGGGACTTCCGTATAAATTCTATGTCTATAGTTCAATAGATGCACTGATTCATGCTATTGAATCATTTGTATCTCCAAAGGCTAATGAGTACACGCGACTGTTCAGTATGAAAGCTATAGAAATGATACTGGATATATATATAAATATTGTAGAAAAAGGTGAAAACTATAGATTTGAGAGACTGAGCGATATTGCAGTTGCAAGTAATTACGCAGGAATTGCCTTTGGTAATGCTGGCGTGGGAGCTGTTCATGCACTTTCGTATCCACTCGGTGGTATGTATCATGTGCCTCATGGGGAAGCCAACTATCAATTCTTCACAGAAATATTCAAGTTATATACTAAGAAGAATCCAGAAGGATCAATTAGAGAAGTGAATGAAATGATTGCTAAGTCACTAGGGGTAGACATTACTAATGTATATGACGAACTTGAAGACCTTCTAGGAAAACTTCTTAAAAAGAATAAGTTAAGCAGTTATGGTATGAAGGAAGAAGAAAAAGAGTTATTTACAGAGAGTGTAATTGAAGGTCAGGGAAGATTACTTGCAAACAATTATGTACCACTATCAAGAAAAGACATTTTAGACGTATATACGACTCTATATTAACTTAGACTAGGAGGAATCACAATGATTAAGGAAATGATTAAAAATGCAAGAGTAGCTCAGGATATATTCGAAACGTTTAACCAGGAAAAAGTAGATTTGATTGTAAGAGAAATCGGGAAAGTAGTTTATGATAATGCTGAAATGCTTGCAAGAATGGCAATAGACGAGACTAGAATGGGTGTATACGAAGACAAGGTAGCAAAGAATAGAGGAAAGTCTAAAATCATTTGGAATGATCTAAAAGATAAGAAATCAGTAGATGAAATCTCTAGAGATTACGATACAAACGTTATCGAAATTGCTAAGCCAATCGGTGTAGTTGGTGCCGTTACACCAACTACAAATCCAATTGTAACGCCTATGTGTAATGCGATGTTTGCACTTAAAGGAAGAAATGCAATTATTGTAGCGCCACATCCGAGAGCTAAGGGATGTAGTACTAAGACGGTTAATCTAATCAATGAAAGAATCGAAAAATTAGGTGCGCCTAAGAATCTGATTCAAATAATTGATGAACCATCAATTGATAGAACTAATGAATTAATGATGCAAGCAGATGTAGTGGTAGCAACAGGTGGTATGGGAATGGTTAAGGCTGCATACTCGAGTGGTAAACCAGCATTTGGTGTTGGAGCTGGTAATGTTCAAGTTATAGTAGATAGAGATGTTGATTTTGAGACGACTGCAAAGAGCATCATTGCGGGAAGAACTTTCGACAATGGTATCATTTGTTCAGGTGAGCAGACTGTTATTGCTCATGAGGACGATTACAATCAAGTGATGGAAGCCTTTAAAAATCAAGGTGGATACTTAATAACAGATCTTGGTGACAAGGAAAAACTTAGAAAGACACTCTTTACTGAGGGTCATATGAATAAAGATGTAGTTGGTCAATCGGTTCAAACAATTGCCAAGCTTGCAGGATTGGATATTCCAGAAGATACAAAAGTTATTTTAGTAGAAGCAGATGGAATAGGAAACGAAGATTTATTCTGTAGAGAAAAAATGTGTCCAGTGCTTTCAACTTTCAAGTATTCTAGTTTCGATGAAGGCATCAAAATAGCAAAAACAAACCTAGAACTTGAAGGAAATGGACATACTGCAGGTATTCATTCTAATAATATCGTAAATATCAAGAAAGTAGGAGAAGCATTATCTGTGTCTCGAATTGTTGTAAATGCGCCGACTTCAACAACAGCTGGAGGAAGTTTTACAAATGGATTTGCACCAACTACGACTCTTGGATGTGGAAGCTGGGGAAATAACTCAATATCTGAAAACTTTACTTATAAACATCTGATCAATATTTCACGTATTGGACTGTTAAGAGAAAATGTTCCAGCATTAAGCGATATGGATATCTGGAGCGCATAAGAGAAAGTTAGCTTAAATTATATATATCAATGGTTCCTTCACAGAATTCTGTTGATATATAGATTTAAGTATCTGTGGGTTAAGATGATCTGTTCCCTTTATATCTTAATCCACTTTTTTATTATCAGGACAGATGAAGTCAATTAAAAATCAATTGAGACTACAACTCTTTATTTTCAGTAGAATAAAGAGAGAATAGTTTTCGATTCATCTCTTAGTAGATTCGTTTAAATATACAACACATGTGGAGAGTGTTGTAAAGCTATATAGAACTGATAAGTAAGTGTGTAATTGCAATGGTTTTAGAATCGCATAATAATTGATTGAGGGAATATATTATAATTTTAAGTAGTATAAAAAGCATCTGACTTTAGAGGTTAGGTGCTTTTTTAGTGCTTGAATGAAATGTTTTATGGCCGATCTTGGGCAAATGTTACGATTGAAACTTTCACTGAAAAGCTTAATGAGTATATACTATGGTATTCACAAAAAAGAATTAAACTCTCCCTAAATGGTATGAGTCCATTAGATTATCGAAAGAGTTTAGGATTGGTTGTTTAAGTCCAGAAAAACATCCGCACCCCCCTTTTGATGAGCTGATTTTATCAATTAAAAATAATGATTTTAGATAAAGGTTTTAGATAGCAAAACTTGTCTTATCTACATATTCAGAATTTTTTTAACCATATCCTTTACAGAAACATATATAGCGGATAGAGATGGTTTTGTAACTAAAGAACCTATAAAGAAAAGGTTATTATCACTGCTAGTAGCATTAAGGAGAGAATAACTATCTGAGTGAATGTTAGAACAATCAAAATGAGGAAAAGCATTCCATTGTTGTATGGAACTTAGATGATTGATGATGATACCTAAATGGGACAAATCTTGAATCACATTTTCAACTAATTCAGTGCTGATATGTCCATAAGCATGTGTGGTCACTAGGGTTTTCTTTTGATGGTGCGTAACATAAAAAAACTGCATTCGGTTAGGTATTCCCAGATTGGCTTTGTAATATGTATGAGCAATACTCATATTATTTACCTCAAAAACACAGGTGGTAATGGTGTTTATTTTCAACTTTGCCATTCGATCATTGTAAAGTGGATTTTTAATAACACCATAAGAAAGTGGGGAAGTTATAATAACCTTATCGTAGAAATCTCTTGAAAAAGCAGTGTCGACAGCTAGCAATTCTTGAGTTTCCTCAATATTAGTAACCTCTAAGGAACTACGAATATCACTTATGTTCAACCCTAATTTCTGGATCAATTCAATCATACCATTATTAATAAAATGAAGTTTATCTGACATGATAAAAGAATAGAGAGTTTCTTTGTCAAATATTTTAATGGCATATAGAGCAGGTATATCTTTCATATTACCATAACCAAAAGAAGCAAGGTGTGGTGCTATGAGTTGCTGAATAATTACAAAATCATGGAGTTGAAGAAAATCATGAATAGATACAAGTAAATCAGGGTGTATGTACTCATAAAAGCTTCCGTTTGTTGAAGCCGAGTATCGAGTTATAAGTGAACTAAACCGCTCAATTTCCTCAGTTAATAAAGGAATATCTTCTCTGGAAATAAGTTCTTCATACTGGTAATTTTCATCTACAAAGTTTCGGTGAAATAACCGGCTAGTATAATCGATTTTTAAACTTATTAGCAAGTCTTTGATTGGTGACTTAAATGCACATATTGTTCCTAATTCAACAGGTGTATTACAGGTGAAAAGTGTTTTACAATGACCACCTAGATAATCATTTTTTTCATAAACAGTGACATCTACACCTTCTTTTTGGAGTAAATAGCCAGCGAGTAATCCGGAAAAACCGGCTCCGATAATTGCAATTTTCATAAGTTCATCCTTAATATGGTCGGTAAATATATGCCCAAAGTGGTAAGACGGGCTTTGTGTCAGTTAGAAAATGATGGTGCTCAAGTGGTGTATGGTAATCGCTTTCGAAATGCAATTTATATTCAGAATTATATTTTAATACAAAGTCTTGGATATGAGTCTTTAATTGGTCAATAGGCAATCCTTTTTTGAGCAGTGGCAATAAATAAGCTAAACATTTTTTGGAATGTCCGTTTTGTAAGTGGCGTAAAGAATAACGGTCGTTGCAATCATCAAGAAAATGTACATTTACATTATAGCCAAAATCATCAAAAATATTCTCGAATTCTTCAATGAGTTGTTTGGTGTTTTTCATTAGGGGGTTGGGTAAAATACCAAACAACTTTAAGTTGAAGTGTAAGGTCTGAGCCACTGGAATAGCAACATCCATTAGTAATTCTTTAACATAGGTATAACTTAGACTATCATAAATACGGGTACAACAGATGCCACTTTTGGCTTCGTATACATTATATGTGTATAGTCGTTTTGTATCGTTAAATTTTCCACAATCGACTAACCAAAAAAGTAAACAATTGCCACTTTCTAATGTTTCAAAAGGAGGAAAAATCTCTTTTGAAACGTTATGTCGTTTTGCTGTAAATTGAAGACGTTGGGCTCTTCTTGTTAAATTATGTCTCTTTAGTACATTGTATATACAAGAGGAACTAATATTATAGCCAATTTCTTCAGTTAAGTATTTAATTGACAGCGGACCATAAGTTGGGTATTGTTTGACAAGTTCTAGAATTTTTTTTTCTATTTCTTGACTTGTTTTATTTGCTGGAACGAAGTTTTGTTTAGTAGATGAAAGACCATTAATTCCATTTTCTTTATATCGGTTCAACCATTTATAATATAAGGTCCTAGAGATATCGTGTTTTAAACAGGTGCAAGTAACGCCTTTTTGTTGACCTTCTAATATAATATCAAGTTTTTTATTAGTATCCATATCATTAACC
>JABXKX010000637.1 GCA_013619035.1 Peptostreptococcaceae bacterium | reverse complement strand
CCTTATAATGACAGGAATCAAGTTATGACATTAATTAAAAATTTGTTTGATGTATAAGTCGTGAAGTTGCTTATTAAATTTTGGAGGCTGATATGAAAGTTAAAATTTTAATATTGCTATTGTTAACATTGATGTTAATGGGATGTCAAAATAAAACTATATATATTGAATCTTTGGAATTAGAGTTAGAACCGGTGACTGATCAAGACATTATTAATCTAATGGTAGGCTATTTTGAATCACTTGGTCATAAAGGGGATATAAAAAGTAGTATTCAAGTATCTGAAATTAAGAATAATCTCCCCAAATTATGTTATTTTGTCTCATTAGATTATGCCAATGTAAAACAGATTGTTATAACAGAAAACAATCAGATTATCTCAAGCTTACCAGGTGGTCATATCGAAAAAACTTATGTGTTAGATTCTAATGGTGACGAAAATAAAGAACTACTTTTCCAGACCAATATCGGATCGGGACTTAGAATCATTTTGGTCAGTCATTATGATTTTGAAACGGATGTTGTTAAAATTGGGCAGTTCTATAACAAGAACGATGGTTTGGTTTTTGAAGTTGTAGACAATAAAATTTATGCATTTAATTATTATTATGAATTTGATAGAAAATCAGAAGAACCAATTGGAGAACTACTTTTTAAAGAAACCTTGGAAATAGAAAACTTAGATACCTTTTAAGGAGGGACACCATGAAACTCATCTTAAGAATTTTAATAATAACTGGTTCCATCATACTAGCGGTACTTTTATATACTCATTTCTTTAGTTTAGAACTTACAAATGATAGTCTGGTATCCGGTATTAGTAAAAGGGTAGACGGTGATGTCATTGTTAATGAGTATGTTAATGTTGAAAAGTACATTCTAGTAAACTTCTCTTTTGAAAAAGAAAATAAGTTTTATGAAGGGTATATTACGTTACTAAAAGGATTCAACAGCAAATATCGTTTAGGAGATGGCTATTATGAACCATCAACTGAACACTTAATATTTACTGATTTTGAATTTACAGAATCACATCATCTGATTGTATTTGGTTCTAGTCCTTTAACGGATCAGATCTCGATTAAAAGTAAAGTATCTGATGTTAGCATGCCAATAAGTACTTCAGATCACACTTTTGAAGTGTTTGAGTCAGAGGTTTACGTTGCATCTATTTATGGTTATTCTTATGAGACCGATGAAGGGATGATGGATATAAAACTTGATAATGAGATTAAACCCATTATCGATCATAGTGGAGAACTAAACAGTGGGCCAGAAAAAATTGTGTTGGTATCCAGTTTTCTGATAGTGATTATCGGACTTGTTATTTCTTTTCTGTTTACACCTGAGAGAAATCGACTAGAAGCTTTATATTATAAAATTACCAAACAGCAACCTGAAATTACCGACAGTGATTCTACTGATTATATGATGTTACACTAAACCGGCGTGCCGGTTTTTTGGTGTCATGATTTTGTAAAATATGAGCATACCATTGACGTGTATAATGGAGTTGGAGGATTAAATATGTTAAATGAAAAAGGATTCAATGAGTGGTCAGGTAATTATGATGACAGTATTTTAAATAGCAAGGGATATCCCTTTGAAGGATATTATCAGTTATTTGGCACAATAGAAAAAATAGTACAATCAAAAACACATCCAAAGGTATTGGATTTAGGTATAGGAACAGGTACATTGTCTTTACAATTACAAAAAAATGGTGCTGATATAACAGGTGTTGATTTCTCAAAAAAAATGCTTGAAGTTTCAAGAGAAAAACTCGGGGACATTAAATTATTTCATCAAGACTTAACAGAAGGATTACCCGTAGAACTATACGGTCAAGCGTTTGATTTTATAGTATCTACTTATGCATTTCATCATATACCGACAGTTCTAAAGAAAATGTATATAAAACATTTGGTTAGTTTTTTAAAGCCTGATGGACAATTGATTATTGGTGATATTGGGTTTCGAACTAGAGCTGATTACTGTTTCTGTGAAAAAGAGAACACAGGGCATTGGGATACTGATGAAGCAGACTATTATTTTGTATATGAAGAGTTTAAAGCGTATTTGGAAAATTATTTCACAGTAGACTATACTCAGTTTTCATCTTGTGGCGGTTTATTAATCATAGGGAGATAATATGATAGAAAAAATTAAAAAACAATATATAAAAGATCCGTTATCTCTGAGCACGGCATTTTGGAAGTACAAGAAAGCTTTTGATCATCCGAATTCGAAATGTATTCAAATTGGAGAAGAAAAGGTATTATTTTTAAATGATCAGTTGTTAGGGTATCGAGGATTAGATTTAAATGCATATGATACAGAATCTCTTATGGGTGTTGATGTATGTCATCCGTTAGCGTTAAAAGGATTTAAAGAGAATAAGTTTTTTGTACTCCATCATGATATGGAAATGATTCATAAAACACCTCATGAGTATCAAATAGAAGTTGTAAAGACGAGTGAATCGAAAGAGGTGATGACCTTTATCAACAACAGTTATGAGTTTATTTCAGTCACTGAAGATGAAGTCTTAAACTGGAGAACTCATGATGTCTTTGATGAGTCGTTATGGATATGGATAAAAGACGATAATGAGATTTTAGCCCTTGGTATAGCTGAATACGATCAGACAATTAAAGAAGGAGCTTTAGAATGGATACAGGTCCATGAAAAAGCGAGAGGTAAACTGATTGGTCAAATTCTTGTGAATGAATTATTGTCTCGCATGAATCAAGCAGACTTTGTGACGGTTTCTGGTGAAATGGACAATAAAACTCAACCTGAAAAATTGTATAGAAAATGTGGGTTTAAAGGCAATCAAATATGGTATTATTATACTAAATAGAGGAGGCTTCATGCAATTTATTTATGTGTTAAAACTCATACCAAAACTTATAAAAGAAGAGGCCTGGACTAAAGTAGATCACGAAATTGTAGAAGAACACTTTTCTTATCTACAGGTATTGGAAAAAGCAGGTAAACTAATATTAGCTGGACGGACAACTTTAGAAAGTGAAGATAATTTTGGTCTTGTGATTATAAAATGTACAGAAACTGAAGCCACTGATATAATGAATGATGACCCAGCGCTTAAAAAAGGTATTATGACTGCAACTTTATATCCATATAGAGTGGCTCTAATATCTGAAGACAATGTATAATCCCGAAAGGGATTATTTTCACATCTAGTAGAAAAACAGAAAATTGATTTTAACATCGATATTATGTATGATAGATGAAAATAGGAGGCTTGATATGTCAAAAGTTTATTTTAAACGTTATGAAGGAAATGATACATCAGTATTGTCAGAATTGGCTAAAGAGATGCTGATTCAATTGGTAGAAAAAGACGGTGCAACATTGGAACAAAACGTACCTATCAAAGTACACTTTGGTGAAAAGGGTAATAAGACATTTATTCCAGCATCAAGCTATGATGGCATCATTGATTATCTAGAAGAAAATAATAGAGAAACCACATTTATAGAAACCAATGTACTTTATAGAGGTTCAAGAACCACAAGAGACAATCATTTAGCACTTGCTAAAGATCATGGATTTACAAGAAAACCGATCATCATTGCTGATGGCGACATGGGTGAAGCGGTACATGAAGTTGTCATTAATAAAGAGTATTTTAAGTCTGTGAAATTGGGTGCGGCATTTAATGATTACAAACAAATTATTGTAATGAGTCATTTTAAAGGACATGGATTGGCTGGTTTTGGTGGTGCTCTTAAACAACTTGCGATGGGCTTTGCATCACGAAGTGGTAAAATGGCTCAACACTCAAGAATGGTACCGACAGTTAGTGGCAGTAACTGTATCTCATGTGGTGTCTGTGTTAAGAAGTGTGATGTGGATGCAATAACAATTACAGATGTTGCGGCAATAGATGGTAGTAAATGTATCGGTTGTGCAGGCTGTATTGCTGTTTGTCCAGTAGGCGCCATTCGAAATGACTGGGGTGCAGCGAACTTTAGAGAAAAGATTACAGAATATGCTTATGGTGCTCAACTGGACAAATCACATCTTTATATTTCATTTATGACCAATATAACTAAAGACTGTGATTGTGTTGGTGAAGAGATGCATCCTGTGGCTAAAAACTTTGGAGTATTGGCATCTTTGGATCCTGTAGCACTTGATACTGCCTGTATTGATTTGTTACAAACAGAAGAACATGTTGATTTATTTGATAACGGAAGAGATTCGTTGGTACATGCAGAACATATTCACTTTGGTGAAAAGTATGAGTTGATTACATTATGATTAGAAGACCCAAAATAGAAGATTTACAAGCTTTAGAAGAGTTCTTTCATTTGGTGATATCAGATACATATGGTAAAGAAGGTTTGGCTGATTTAGTAGATGATATTAACGAGGAAGTGAGATCAAAGATAGACTATATTAAAAAAGATATAAACTCTAACGGTCAAGAAATGTACTTTTTAGTTTATGAAATAGAACAAAAAATTGTTGGTACAGCAGCAATAGGTCCTTCAGGTCATTTGATTTATGATCATATACCTGAATTACAAAACATCAAAGAAATCGGTTCGGTTTTGATAGATCCTGAGTATCAAGGAAAAGGCATTGGTACGACGCTTGTTGATCAGATTATAGATAGATTAAGTGAAATCACGACTGAATATTGTTTGGATAGCGGTTATACAATTGCGAAACAGATTTGGACAAAAAAGTTTGGAGAACCGACAAAAATTCTTAAAGATTTTTGGGCTCCTGGAGCAGATCATTATATCTGGCACATCAAATTTCCCTCTACACTGTAGAGGGTTTCGCTTTTTGAGAAGTTCTTTAATTGCTTGGTATTACATATATAAGCTGTGATATAATTAAAGGGTCTAGGGGGCTAATTTGAAAAAAATCATAATACTTATACTTATCTTAATTTGTTTGCCAGTTGTTTATGGTGAGACGTTTGAATTAACTGAAGAAGAACAGCTCTGGTTAGAAGAGCATCAGGAAGAAACTTTTAGTTTAGGATTAGATCCATATACTGGTATGGATTATTTTCTGTTTCAAAACAAAGAACAAGGTTATGTGGTTGATCTAAAAAATATTATTGAAACAACTTTAAATATAAAGGTAGAAATCGTTTCAGATCAAACTTGGTCAGAAGTTTATCAAGGCTTAATAAATGGAGACATTGATATTTTGTTTGGAGCCAATGTGACAGAGGAACGTTTAAAATTCATGGCTTTTACACAACCAGTACATCAATACCCTTATGCAGTCTTTGTTTTAAAAGAGGGACCAGTGAAAACTCTTGGAGATATGGATTTTAGGAAAATTGGATTCTTAGAAGGTGATATTTCTATTGAATTGTTTACAAAAGAATTCGACAATATAGCGTTTGAAGTTATTGAATTTGACAGTCAATTAGAAGGATTAGAAGCTTTAAGTCAAAAAGATATTCATGGATTTATTACATCTGGTGGTGGTATCGAATATGATTTCATTTATCAGTATCCAGATGTTAAAGTGATGACATCAGTAGAAGATATTACATCTGATATGACTTTAGCAACACATAAAAATCAAGAAATACTTGCTGGGATTTTAGATAAAGTTATCATCTCAAAACAAGATTCAATAGAAGAAGCCATTCAATTGGCTCAAATCAATTACAATAGAAAAATTCTCAACCTTTCTGAGAGTGAGCTGGATTGGTTGACAAGAAAAGGGGTTGTAACCGTCGGTATTGTAGAAGACTATTTACCCTTTGATTATTATAATGATTTTGAATATAAAGGTATAGCAGGCGCAATAATTGATGAGATTTCCAATTTAATCGGTATTGAGT
>JABXKX010000314.1 GCA_013619035.1 Peptostreptococcaceae bacterium | reverse complement strand
GCTTTATTGGCGTTTTATGTTTGACAGTGGTAAAAAAATTAAAAATTCAGTCCCTACACCAGGATCACTAACGACATCAATTTTACCATGATGTTTATTAATAATAATATCATATGACATACTTAAGCCTAATCCTAACCCCTCACCAACTGGTTTTGTTGTATAAAATGGATTAAATAGACTACTAATATGTTCTTCATCAATACCAATACCATCATCTTTAAATGAAACAACAACATAATTATTCTCTATATAGGTTTTAATATTTACAGAACCTTTATTATCATTATGTTTTTCAGAGACCGCTTCTATTGAATTTAATACAATGTTTAATAACACTTGATTCACTTGGCTACCATAAGCTTCTATGATACCAATATCACCATATTCTACTTCCAAACTTACTTTATCTTCAATTCTATTTCTTGCAATCAAAAGTGTATCCTTTAATCCCTGATTCAGATCATAAGAGTCATAAGATTCACTTCTATCAATTTTAGAAAAATTTCTTAAACTTTTAACAATCTCTGTAACACGATTAAGTCCAATTGATGTTTCATTTAGTAGATCATTGATATCTTCAAAAATATATTCAAAATCTTCTTCTTCATAATAGCTATAAACTTTTTTGTAAATCTGTTTTGGTTCTTCGCCAGACATGCTGATTTTATAAGCTTCACAAAACTTACCCACATAATCTCTTAATACTGCAAAATTACTCGCTATGAAACCTAGTGGATTGTTTATTTCATGAGCAACACCTGCTGCAAGTTGACCAATACCTGCCATTTTTTCTTGTTGCATCAGTTGAATATTGGCATCTGAAATTTTTATTTTCTGTTCTTTAATTTCTTTTATATATTCTTTGGTTTCATTTTCAAGTTTTTTCTGTCTAATGCTGCTTTTTAACCTTGAAAGATACTCAACTTCTTCAATTGGTTTATGAATAAAATCAGTTGCACCTAATTCAAAACATTTTTTAAAATAGTCTTTTTCAGAAACCGTTGAATACATCAATACTTTTATCTCTGATCTTGAAGGTACCCCTTTTATCTGTTTAAGAGTCTCAATGCCTCCCATTCCAGGCATTATAATATCTAATAATACAATATCAATATTATTAGAATCTATAATCTCCAGCGCTTCTTCACCCGATTCAGCAAAAAGAACATTAAGATCAATATGATTGCGCTCTACTAAGCTAGATGCAAGAACTCTATTCAGTTTTGAATCATCAACTATTAGTAAATTCATCTAATCCATCCTCTATTACAGATAATTGCAATCTTGCTTTAACAACAACATCAACTTTTTTTTCAGTTTCTTGAATCTTAATATCGCCACCAAACAAATTTAGAATACTCTTGTATAATCTAAAATTATATAACTCCAAATCAATGTTGTTAACAACACTATTATTAAATTCAACTAAATACATCATATCAACATAATTCTGCTCTCTCGAAATTTCTTTAGAGATTATCTTTACAGAGGTTATTCTATCCTTATCCACCAAATCTTCAATAATACAAATAAGAACAGGCTTAATATGCATCCCTCTGCCTTCATACAGATTTTTACTAGACTCATCAACACCACGTTCAATTTTTATTTTATAATCGTCTTGTTTTAAAACCAACTCAACTTCATTGATAATCCTAGCGGGTTCATAATAGATCTCATTCTTTTTAATTTCTTTTAAATATAACTCTCCAAAATTTTTATATTGATCTATAAAACAAGTATGTTCATTGACACTCATATTACTATCACTCACTTGCTCTTTAATCATCTTGAAAAGTGCTTGATGATAAATTCTAAGTAAATCATAACCCATTTCTTTGGTATTAACTTTTGTTTTCATCGTTTTGAATATATTCTTATAAGCTTCGTTCTTCGATTCAAGATTCTGTGTTTTAAATATCATATCTTTTTTATACTTAGAATAACCAAGAGCTTCTTCAACAATTGGAACAAACTCATGATATAGATCGAATGGCTTTGCTATATACTTGAAGATATTCGTCTGATTAACAGTCGCAATTAATTGTGGTAATTGTGCATATCCTGAAATGATACCTTTTATAATATCAGGATATTCTGTTTCAATTATCTTCAGTAATTCTAATCCATTCATTTCAGGCATTTTCATATCAGAAAAAACAACGTCAATATCCATTTTTTCCAATATTTTTAACGCTTCTTTACCACTATTAGCATAATAACAGTCGAAGTCTCTATTTCTTAAACCTCTTTTCATAGAATTTAAGATCAATTGTTCATCGTCAACAAACAGTACTTTTCCCATAATTTCTCCTAGTCCAATTCTTCTATCAAGGCTTCTACATCCTCAACAGATATTTCCAACTTACTGAAAACAGTTTTATCTAAATAACTATGAGCATTTTCTAAAGAGAGTCGTTTTAAAGAATAATAGTTTGCTAAATGAACAACGCCAACTATTTCATGGTTAACGATTCTTGCATCATGCGGCCGGTGATGATACATTGCTGCTTCAACATATGCATGTGGCAATTCCCACCAATTTAACAGATATGCTCCTATATCTTGATGAGTCACATTATAAGCTTCAAACTCTAAATTGATTAAATTATTCTCCGCATCATCAGCATTTTTAATAATCTCTTTATATGAATCATTATAGTATATGTGCAGTATTACTTTTCCAATATCATGCAAAAGCCCTGCAGAGCCATAGATTGTTGGTATTTTCTTATGCAATAATTTTTCATATATCAAAAGAGTTAATTTATTTGTATTAATAGAATGTTCCCACATTTTATCAAGATTCTCCATGTCCTCTTTACTACCTTGAAAAATCGAACTGGCCAATACCATATTTTTCAGATTGTTTAATCCGATACTTAAAATCGCTTCAGATATGCTACCCGTCTTTCTTCCATAAAAAGCTGAATTAGCTAGTCTTAGGACCTTTGATGAAATGGCTTGATCTATTTCTACTAATTTACCGACCTCTTCTATGCTAGCATCTTGATCAATCAAAGCTTTTAAATCTTGATAAAGCTTTGGCAGTACTGGCAAAGAATCCAGATTGTTAATAAGCTCAAGCAGTTTATTATTCGTCAAGATATCTTCAAAGTCCAAAATTCGATTGATATTTTTCTTAAGCTCAAAATTGTCCCAAGGTTTGAACAAATAGATCTTGGCAATATTCTTCTCGATTAATTTATAAATTGTTCTACTTTCTGTGAAACCGCTTAGGGCGACACGTAGCACCTTTGGATATTTGTCCTTTATGATTGACAACAGTTCAAACCCGTCCATGTCAGGCATTCGAATATCGGTTACAATTAAATCAATTTTGTTTTCCTCTAAATACTGCAGTGCTTCAGGTCCACTATTCATATACACCGATTCAAAAGGTTCATTCTTCATCAATCTTTTCAGTGATTTCAGTATAAATTTTTCATCATCCACAAACATAACAACTTTATTCATCTCTACCTCAATTATCTACTATAGTACTCTCAAACTCAAATAAAACTTTTTAAAAATTTTGAATTTGCGAATATGATTTTGTAACTTGTTATTCAAACAAGTTAATCTCAACAACATTCTTAATCACATGGTTCGTTTCGATAAATCATGTGTCTATTCTTATAACACAAGAAATGAGTTTCTTATTATTCTTTCTTTACTGCTTCCTATAGGCTAATTAGTTGGTAATTTAATCTTAAATACGGTTCCTTTATTCAGTACTGATTCACAAATAATTAAGCCATTGTGATCTTCTTCGATGATTTGTCTTGATACACTTAATCCTAAACCACTACCAACACCTTCTTTTTTTGTTGTAAAAAGAGGTTCGTATATTCTCTCAATGGTTTCCGTTGACATACCACAGCCATCATCAGTTATTTGTATCATTATTTCTGAACTTAGATTTACCAATTCTATTGTAATATTCCCTAGTTCATCTTTATTTGAACTCTCAATTGCATGTGCGGCATTGATAACAAAATTCATAAATACTTGCTTTAACTTTGAAGCATACCCATTAATTTCGTATTTTTTATCTTCTAGGTATCTCAATCTAACATTCGCATGATATTTATATTCATTTTTTGCTAAAATGAGTACAGTTTTTATTTCATCTATTAAATCAACTATTTCTTTTTCTTCTACAGAACCTTTGAAAATGTATTTTTTTAGACCTTCTGCAATATCTTTAATCTGTGTTACCCCTTTATCTATATCTAAGAAAGCATCATGCAAATCAATGATATCCTCTTTCACCAAATTCTCAAAGTCTTCAAATTGCTCAATGATATATTTTATATTGCCTTGTATAAATGATAAAGGATTATTAATTTCATGCATAATCCCAGATGATAGGAGTCCCAGAGAAGCAACTTTATCCTGTTCAAACAATCTATTCTTTAAGTTTAAATTTAGGTTTGTTAATTCTTTTTCTTTTGTTGTATCATTTTGAATACCAACAAATCCGGTAATGCTACCATTCTCCTTTACAGGGTATATTGTTTCATCAACCCAATAGAAGCCCCCATCTTTTCTTTTGTTATGAAATTCACCTTCCCAAACTTGACCATCTTTAATAGTCTGCCATAAGGTTTGATAATAGTCATCAGTCTGTTCGCGAGAAGATACAATATTCATATTTTCTCCAAATACATCATCTTTAGAATATCCCGATACTTCTGTAAATATTTCATTTACATATTCTATATTGCCATCAATATCAGCCATTACAATAATGGACTTACTTTGATCTATTGCTTTATTAACTCTACTCAATTCCCTATTTCGCTTGATACCTTCTGTAATATCATTAACGATACAAATAAATTGGTGGGTTTGCTCTAATTCATCAAAAGCAGTATTTACATGCCATCTACAAATGATACATTCGTGATCTGACCTTACATTTTCAAGAACCATTTCGGCTTGACCTTGATTCAACGCTTGACCAAACAAAGCATTCATATCTCTTAATTGGCTTTCATTGGATAATAACTTGATAACATTCTGATTCTTTGAGTCTATCAGATTAACACCAAAAATCTTTTCACATGAAATGTTCCATTTTTTTACTGTGAAATTTTCTGATATAATCATCATGCCTGAAGGTGCTTCATCAAAAGCTTGGAGATACGAGTTGGATAATCCAAGTAACTCCATCTCATTTTCTTCTAAATTATCTATGAACTCAATATATAATCTAAATACATCTTCTTCCTTTTTCTTATTTACTGCACAAGTGACTTTGCTATAAGTATGATCATAATTAGTCAATTGCAACATGATCGCTCTAAATCCTAAATCATCTTTTGCATTATCAATAAATTTTTTGAAGGTTTTTTTAAACTGTGCTGGAATCATATCCAACATTGATAACTCAACAAAACTATCAAAGTCATAGCCTAAAGCTTCTGCAAGAGCAACATTAGGAGTTATTAATTTGTAACGAGTATTAATGTCTTGCATTATTATTCTGCCATGGTTATAAAACTTTTTAGAACTAATCTCATGAGACAATAGCTCTGTTACAGTCTTATGTACATGTCCATTTAATGCCTCGTGTTTCTCAAGTAAATCTGTTATAGCTTCTGGTTTTGAGAATATATAACCTTGTATAATGTAACATTTTCTAGAATATAAAAATTCCAATTGTTCAATTTGTTCTATACCTTCAGCAATAACTTTTATATTCAGGTTATTACACATACTGATAATTGCCTTTAATATTAAAATATCATCTACATTTTCAGTTAAACTTGAAATAAAACTTTTGTCTATTTTAACATATTGGATTCCAATATTTCTGATTCTTTCAAACGATGAATAGCCTTTTCCAAAATCATCTATAGC
>JABXKX010000275.1 GCA_013619035.1 Peptostreptococcaceae bacterium | reverse complement strand
TAATAAATGACTTAAGTTTTTATAATATCTCTTTGTTAACATTCTATTGGTCATTTTACTTCTCTGATAATGATATTTTAATAAGTTAAATACCTCAAATATCAAGATAAGAATAACTATATAATTTGCCCATTTCATTGTTTTAAATAAATTCATATGTCTCCTACTAATTATTGTCTAAATCTAGTTTAACTTTCATTTTGTCGTTCTGATATCAAATCAAACAACATAGAATAACACGCCTCTATATGCCCATCACTGACTTCATCATTGTATAGACCTAATTCATTAAAGCGCATCTCTTTTTCATTGACACGTTGAAATACGGTCATATAACTAAGGTCTGATGCTTTCTCCGCTCTTACATAACCCAACTCTTCTTCGGTGAATGCCATGAAGTGCTTTTCTAGATCAACTAAGATAAAACATTGACCTGAAATAAATAAGTCTTTATATTGTTCATCTGAAGCTTCTTCTTGATTTTCTTTGGTAATAAAAACACCATCATACGTTGTAATGTCCGATGTTAATAAGTCTTCTAAAGTTATCTTTGTAAATATTACATTCTCTTCTCTAACTAAAGGAATCTCACCTACTACTACAAAATTCAATGTTTCACCTTTGTATTCTTCAAAGGTTTCTTCTTCACTAGTTAAGGCCTTACATGAAATGAGTAACAAACTCATCATTAATAGTATTAATATCTTTTTCATTTCATTTCTCTCTTTCTAAACACTTTTCTCATCTTGTCTCGGTGACAGTAATTTTCTTTTTTCAATCTTATTAGAATACACAATGAGTACACCTAATAATACGATTAACAGTTTAGTAAAACTCCCTAAATAAGCACCCATCAGTTGATCTTTCAGTTCATCAAAAGAGTATTTTTCCAGTACCATTTGTGTTGAACTAATTTGTCTGACTATTGTATAGATTGTTTCAAGTCCAAAAAATGATAGAAACAAAGTACACATCATTTGATTGACTTTAATAAAACCTATTAGACCAATCACAGATACTATAAATGCTGTTAATGTAAGGACAATTTGCAGGTAAAACGAGTTTTCTAAGTACAATTTAAGAATTTTTGATCCCATAACTAACTGGAGAAATGTCCTAAGAGATAAATATATTATCATAACTCTCGTCAGTACTATTTTTCTTTCACCAATGAAGTTAACAATTTTACTATCCATATAAACCTCACTTTCTTAATAAAGAGAATCCGTTACTTAATCTCATTTAGAATGTATTTATACCTTCTAAGAACTTTGGATATTGAAATTAATTTACAACCTATTTATCATTCAATCTTTTTAATATTTGTAAACCAAAATATGTAACTAACGCAGCTAAGTATAGTACAGAAAAAATAATAGCTGATAAATATGAATTTGAAGCATTACCACCATCAAAAATACTACCAAAAATCGCAGCACCATTAAATCCAATAACCAATACCAGTACAGATATAATAATTGATTTCATTTCTTAAACTCCTTCATTTCAATACTAATATTGTTTTATTAAAATAATTTCTATTCTCCAAAATTATATCCTTTGTATAATGGTTCATAGATATTCAAGCCTTCAGTTATATCTGATGCTGGTGTCACAAATATCAAACCGGTATTACTATTCCACGACATTGTATTATATGAAATTTTTTCATGAATTGTGATAGCAATTTTTTCGAAATTATCATCAATGTATATTTCTCTTAATACTTGATTGGATTTGGTTTTACCCTCAAAGACAAAGATATCAGCTCTATTATTTTTGAAAGTCAAATTAGTTTTATAGACTTCTTCACCATAAATAATTCTGCCTTTAAATCGTTTGCTTCCAATGATTGGATCCGACAGTTTTCCATCAAAGATCAAAAGTTTATCAGTATATGTTTCTTCGTTCAAATAAAATTCTATACCCATAAACTCTTTTTCAAAAGGCTGATACCTCGAGCTATATGTTCCAATAATAATAAATGTTATAAAACTGATTAATAAAATTAAAAGTAACTTATTCTTTATCCATTTAAAGAATTGATTTGAGATTTCCATGTTTCCCTCCTGTATTCAATATACATTATATCCCATAGGATTTGTCAAAACAGTATATTCTAACAATATCATCCAATTGTAATATTTTAATTTTTTTTATAATATTTGCGCCCATAATCTGAGCAAAAAAATAACAGCTTTAGAAATACTAAAACTGTCACATCTTATTCAAATAGCCAAGAATTATCAGATACCAATGTATAAATAATATTTCCGCTTACATCAAAACATTCAATAGTACTCACAACTGTATCATCAGGAACAACTATATACCATACGGTTTCATCTTCTAAATCAATGAGTGTTGCTGAGTATTTATTACCTGAAGCTTTTTCAGTTAATCTGATCTCAACAATACTAGAATCTACAACCACACCAAAGTTAAGTGAAAACTTTTTTAATGCCTTCTTTGGGATGTATTGAATAGAAATACCCTCTTCATAATCCCCACCATGCATACCACCATTAATCCATTGCCAGTTCATAAAACTGGGTTTAAAGTAATCAACTGCAACGAAATGATAATTGGTTCGGTCCTTTTGACTCGGTTCACCATTATCCCAAAAGACTAAAATCCCATCTTCTAAAGGTTCTACATGTTCAACGGTTTCACTCGCTCTCACTTTTAACAAATCTTCATTTGAAAAATCATTCGGTTCTGGCATAAATTTTTGGTATATCAATATAGCCATAACTGCTACAGCAATTACTATTAATCTTCTTTTCATTTATTTCTCCATTTCATCTTCTTTGTCCTCTATTATCATAGCACCGCATGAACAGTATGCATAGCTATTAATTATCATTATTTTACAACTGTCTTGACACTGACGTGGCGTCATCGGTTATACTTGTATTGAAGTACTTCAAGAAAAGGATACTATATGATAATTAACGATGTTTCTAAAAAATACAACTTATCGGTACGGACCCTAAGATACTACGAAGAATTAGGTCTTATTTCGAGTACCAGAAATAATGCAAATATCAGAGTATTTGATGAGTCTCAGTTGTCTGTTCTTGAAGAAATTCTTATTTACAAAGCACTTAACATCAAACTTCAAGATATCAAGCTCATTATTCAAAGTGATGAAAAAACTCTTTTAAGAAAACTTCTTTTTAATCAAATGAGTGAGTTAAATACTGCCATCTTTGAGTTAAAGTATAAAAGACAACTCATCAGGTCAACTCTTGAAACATTTGCTTCAGATAAGGTTTCAAAATCAAACTTAAAAAGTTTCATTGAGGAGCAAATATTTTTTAGTTCATCAGATGAAAGGTGGATAACAATGTTAGAAAACAACAAGAATATAACGATTGATATCGGTGAAAATCTAATTCCTTTAGCACTTGAAGATTGTTCATTATGGCGTGCCATTAAATCACTTAGAACCGAACTTAAGGAAAATTACAATTATACCCTTGATAAGATAATATCAAAGACCTTAATGCCAATGAATTTCAAATCCTTTATGATGATGAAATAAGAATAAAAAAAGAACTTCTATCAGAAGATCAAAGTTTACAAGTGGATCAGATTATGACTCAATTAAAAGCATTACTAATATAAACGGTTAAACCTTTTAAAGGTTTAACCATTTTTTAATATTATTAATTGAGTGATTCAACTTAACTCGAATGATAATAATCCGATTCGATAATTAATAATCATAATTTTTTTGACTTTCAATATCTTCTGAATTACGGGAAATCCACCGCAACAAAAACACCTTATAAGTTGTTTTTCGCTTGACAATACAACTTATAAGGTGTATTGTTTAAGTGAACCTACTTCTCCATACTGTAGAAGGAGGTACGATGTACTTAGAATTATACACAGAACCTAATTCTGAAACAGATGTGATCACAGATTACATCTTCGGTTTAGAATCGGTAGAGGAACAAACAAGGATTATTGCTTTGTTAAACAAAATCGATCAAGGTGGCGCCAAATACATAGTTGTTAATCGAGATCTATATACTAAAAAAATTGAACCTGGTATGTTCGAAATAAAAGTCTCATCAAATAGATTTTTATATTGCTACAGAAAAGGTAATAAGGTGCATATCGTGCATGCATTTCATAAGTCAACAAACAAAACACCAACACTAGATAAGAACATAGCACGAAAAAGAATAAAAAAAATATCTTAGTTTTAAGCTCCAAACCTCAGACCAAATATAGAAGGTTTGGAAAAGCTTTAAAGGAGGGACTAGGAATGAACAAAACATTAGATACCCAAGAGGTACAACAAAACAAGATGGTTAGTGGAACAGATAGGCTGTTACAATTAAAAACAAAATTAGCAGAAAAACATGGAGAAGTAGTCTTCAATGAAGCAATGAGAGTTGCAACATTAGAAAGAGAAATTCTAGATAGTATTTCATCGTACCGAAAACAGCATAAAGTAACTCAAAAGGAATTAGCTGAGAAAATTGATACAAAGGCTCAACAAGTATCAAAATATGAACGAGCAGAACAAACACCGTCATTGTCTGCTGTACTTAAAATCTGTGAAGCTTTAGGACTAGAGTTATCTTTGAAATCAAAAGAAAATCAAGATGTTATATTTCACTCATAAATATTACTAAAAAGGATGGAGTTTTCTATCCTTTTTTTAGTTTTTGCTTCTAATAGTTTTTTGATTGCGTAATGGTTATATTGAGTATTAGTTATATAAGTAACTTATCTGATTCGCCTATATTTACCTATTAAGATGTTCTTCGAATTGCATTCTTAAATATTCATTAAATACTCGATTACTTTGGATTAAATCAAACTTCCATTGTCCATTCTCTTTAACAACTGCAAGAACACCACTCATATCTATATAAAGAGGCAATCTATCCGTATCAATATATTCACATTTGATGGTCAAATCATAATAACACACCTTCGTAGAAGGATCTTCCGTATCTCGTACCTCAATGTTCATAGAATCAATCGAAGAATTAAACTGATAAGCTTTACCGAATTTCAAAAGGTGAACCATTATCTGTCTCACTCTAAGACTTTCCAAACCCTTATCAGTAAAATATGAACTCACTTTCTTGACTCTTTTCTTTTCAATACTGTTAAGATCTTTATAATCATCTTCATTGTTGTAATCCTTGTACTCATTATAATATGCGGTTATAAGAATCTTATTTACCATATCTTCAACAGGCGGATTTACCTGCCAACTAGCCGATAGAATAACACCTATCACAATCATCAACATGAGTTGAATTCTATACTTTTTCATAGCTTCCTCTACTTCAAATTAATTTCTAGGTTATAAAAATCGTTATCTCTATAAACAAGTTGGCACCAATAAGCTGTATATTTCTCATTTAAATGCAATGTAACAATATTATGCCTGTTTCTACTTATATCTTCATATTCTTTAAAGATAAGTCTGAAACAATACCCTGTTCTATTAATACATCAAATTGTTTTTCCTCAAAATGCAAATTTTCTAAATCTTACTTTATAATATTTTCTTGAGAGAACATTTGAATATCAGGAGCAAATCCCCCACCTATATACCGAGTTGTTTCATGTCCACCAAATTGAAAAGTTATTTGATTATCCATAGCTTCTACAGTTCAAGCAAAGTCGCATTGGGAGGATTTCCTACCGATACCATCTGCTGTTACTAAACCTGATTTCTTTTCTATTGCTTTAAATGTTTCATCTCGATTAATTTGCATGACTATTTCAGGATTGGCAGTTATGATATGAAAGGGTTCTTTACCTCTGTCATCCAATCTTTCTGATATGTAATCTGTTGTTTCATTTAATGTCATATTAGAAAACATAACACTCAACAC